>CAZIUT010000145.1:0-5329 GCA_964542545.1 uncultured Dysgonomonadaceae bacterium
GACACTCCTCAATAGGCAAATGTTTGTGTGGATGACTAAAATAGCATTCGCAACTGTTGCAATAGTGCCAATCGCTATCGAAATAAACCTTACCTCCCTCAATGGCTATTTGTCGTCCTTCCACAAAAGCCGTGGCTAATTTCCGCAATGCTGCTGCATATATACGTGTGAAGGTTGGTCGCGAAACATCCATCAACAAAGATGCTTGGTGATGACTCAATTCATCATAATCGCACAAGCGCATGGCTTCATATTCCTCAATCAGTAAATTGACTGAGGTTGTCGATGGTTTTAAGTCAGCATCTATTCCATAAGGCTTGAAACCCTTTATTGGAGGAGGATTTAATATTCTTCGGGCTCTTTTTCTACGTGTACACATATTCTCTTTCTTTAATGTTCACCGTAAAAGTAATGAACCTATGTTCATTATGCAAGTGTTTTAACAGTTCATTTCAACAATAACGGTGCTTAATGGCAAAATATGCTAGTTTCTAGGATTGTATATTAAGTAGGGCAACATTATTTATGAAATGTGAATAATGGATGCAGTATATATAAGAATTGATAAGTAATAAACACCAAAGTGCGGTCACTGAGCAGAGCCGAAGTAAGGTAATATCTATAGTACAAGATAAACACCTCCAACCTACAAGTTTATACTTTTGCAAGCTACAAAAACAGCTCCCCTTAAGAACTGTTGGCTTACCGCAGCGCTTGAGGTATTTTATCCAACAAGTTTTGGCTTACAACAACGCGGGAAGGACCTTCTTTAAGAAGTTTTGGCTCCCAACGGTGCGAGAGGCACTTCTCTTAGGAAATTTTAGCTTACAACAGCGCTGGCCATAATATTTGCCAACAAAAGAAGGGATTTGTAAAGTGTTTCACAATAAAAGATTGTGCTATAGAGACACGATTAGTTGCATCTACTATCTCATTTATGTTAACTAAACCTAATAAAAAGATATTCATCTCCAACATCTAAAATTGACAATATGACAATTGGGTAATCAATGTCTCTATTTCCAACGAAATAAAGGATATCCTATATGCATTTCTTAACTCACATCTCAGCAATCAGTTAAAACAGATGTCCACAGTAGAAACAAACAGATATATAAAGAGAGATTGTGCTTCAAGCAAGTTAAAAAACAAATGAAATAAGGAAAACTATGACAATACAGGAATCGTATAGTTGGAAAACAGAGAAAATGGTCATCGACGATAGCTTAAAACAAAAGAGCTCAAAAAGTTAAGGTCAAAAAAGAAGTTATTGCTGCTGCACAAGATAATACAAAAGTGCAAATAATGACTGTGGACGATAAACCTACGTGGTGATGGTGATAAAGAAGAATGTATATAGAGCTTCCAGCTTTCAGCTCCTGTCTAGAAGCTAGAAGCTTCTACTACATTGATCTCTCCTCTAATATCGCCTCAACATCCCTCAGTTTCACATCTTTTGTTTTCAACAAAATAAGGAAGTGATACAACAAGTCGGCAGCTTCGTTTTTAAACAGATCAAGGTTATCATCTTTCGATTCAATTACTAACTCTACTGCTTCTTCTCCCACCTTCTGCGCCACTTTGTTTACCCCTCTTTTGAAAAGTGTGCTGGTATACGATTTACCACTACCATCGGCAATACGTTGCTCAATAGTATTTTCTAGTTTATAGAGAAAGCCTTTTGGAGTTTCTTCTTTAAAACACGAAGTGCTACCTGTATGGCAAGTAGGGCCATGTGGCAGAGCTTTTATCAAAAGCGTATCGTTGTCGCAATCCACTGCAATATCTTTCAAGAAAAGAAAGTTGCCAGACTCTTCTCCTTTGGTCCACAATCTGTTTTTGCTTCGGCTGAAGAATGTAACTTTGCCTTCGGCTTGTGTTTTGTCTAGGGCTTCTTGGTTCATGTAGCCCAACATCAAAACTTGATCGGTATAAATGTTTTGAATAATGACAGGCACTAACCCGTCGTGTTTAGAGAAATCTACTTTCATAATATATTGTTTGTATTGTCTTTTAGATGTTTACTTCGTTGTTTCGCAGATAAGATATCAGCTCACCAATATTTATCTCCTTGTAGTGAAACACACTTGCTGCCAAGCCTCCTTCTGCATTTGTTTGTTGAAAGAGTGCTAAAAAATGTTCTTGCGTTCCCGCACCTCCCGATGCTACAACAGGAATATTCACCGCATCAGCAATTGCTTTGGTGATGTCGATGGCAAAACCATTCTTTGCTCCATCATTGTTCATAGAGGTGAGTAAAATACTCCCAGCCCCCAACTCTTCTCCTTTCACGGCCCATTCCAATGCATGCAATTGAGTGGCTTTCTTTCCACCTTGGGTATATACAAGCCATTCGTTGTTGTCCAACTTGCAATCAATGGCAAGCACCACCCTATCTTTGCCCAACTTGTTGGACAGTTGTGTAATCAACTCGGGTTTTTTGATTGCTGCAGATCCAATACTCACTTTGTCTGCTCCCGCTGCAATCACTGCTTGTGCACCATCCACTGAGTGTATGCCTCCGCCAACAGTGAAAGGAATGTTGATTTCTTTCGATACTTCTGCAACTAACCCCAATACAGTATCACGATTTTCGTTGGTTGCTGTAATATCTAGTAGCACCAATTCGTCGGCACCCTCTTGTTCGTATCGTTTAGCAAATTTCACAGGATTGCCCACTTCGTTGATATCAACAAAGTTGATTCCTTTTACTACGCTGCCATCTTTAATATCCAGACAGGCTATTATTTTCTTTCTTGTCATTGTAGGGTAAGTATTAAGAGTTAGTTGATTTATAAGTAGCCATAAACTTTTTAATTTCCTTCATCGATATTCTATTCTCATAAATAGCCTTCCCAATGATTACACCCTCGCAACCAATCTCGGCAAGCTCGTACACATCTTTCATTTCCGATACACCGCCACTAGCTACAAGTTTAATCTTGTTATTATACAAAATTTCACTGTATAAATTGATGGATGGCCCTTGCAACATGCCATCTTTTGAAATATCTGTGCAAATGACATACGATATGCCTCGCTCTTGATATTCATTAATGAAATCAATCACATCAAGTTCCGATTGCTGCAACCAACCATGCGTTGCAATTTTGCGTCGCAGACTATCGGCACCCAAAACTATCTTTTCTGAGCCATATTGCTCTATCCACGATTGAAACAACTCAGGGTCTTGAACAGCTATACTGCCACCCGTTATTTGCGTTGCACCGTTTTCGAATGCAATGCGTGCATCATCATTTGTTTTAATGCCACCACCAAAATCTATCTTCAAAGATGTTTGGGTAGCAATCTCATTCAATATCTTATGATTGACAATATTACTCGACTTTGCACCATCTAAATCTACTAAATGCAGATACTTGATGCCATTGGCTTCATAGTTTTTAGCTACTTCAAGCGGATTGGTACTATAGACCTTCTCTGTGTTGTAATCGCCTTTCGTCAAGCGAACACACTTTCCGCCAATTATATCTATTGCGGGTATTATTCTCATTGTTTTTTTATATTTAGGGATTAGGAACTTGGGACTAGAAACTAGAGGCTAAAGTACTCCTTTCGTACTAGGAATTTGAAAGTCATCACCTATCTTCACCGCATTTTTAATTGCTTTTGCAAAAGCTTTAAAGATAGCTTCAATTTTATGATGCTGATTATCGCCTTCGGCTTTAATATTTAAATTGCACTTGGCCGAATCGGAAAAAGATTTAAAGAAATGCGAAAACATTTCGGCAGGAACATCACCAACTTTTTCATACTTGAAGTCTACATCCCACATCAACCAGGGGCGACCACCAAAGTCGATGGCAACTTGTGCCAAACAATCGTCCATGGGCAAAAGAAACCCATAACGCTCAATTCCTTTCTTGCTGCCGATGGCTTGCAAAATAGCCTCGCCCAAAACTATGGCAGTATCCTCAACAGTGTGATGAGCATCTACTTCTAAATCGCCATCAACCTCTACGGTTAAATCAATTTTTCCATGTCGAGCAATTTGATCCAACATATGATCGAAGAAATGCAACCCTGTATTAATATCCCCCTTCCCCGTTCCATCTAAATTGACAGTAACACGGATATCCGTTTCGGCAGTCTTGCGAACAATGGTTGCTTTGCGAGGTTCTTTTTTAAGGAAAGAATATACTTCGGCCCATTCAGTTGTAGACAAAGCAGCATCGGGATGTTCCTCTTTATTTAAGTAGATTGCTTTGCAACCCATATTCTGTGCCAGTTGCACATCCGTTTCTCTATCGCCTATCACAAATGAATTTGCAAGATCGTAACTCCCTTTTATATAATGCGTGAGCATAGCAGTGCCTGGTTTACGACTGGGTGAATTGTCTTGGGGGAAAGATGGGTCTATCAACTGCTCTTTAAAAACTACACCCTCATTGGCAAATGCTTTGATAAACTTCTGATGGGCAGGAAGAAAAGTATCCATGGGAAAAGAATCTGTTCCAAGTCCATCTTGATTTGACACTAGAACCAACTCATAATCCAGCTCATTGGCAATGCGTGCCATGTATTGAAAAGCATGTGGATAAAACTCAAGCTTTTCTAAGCTATCTATCTGATAAGTTACGGGAGGTTCAATAATCAAAGTTCCGTCACGGTCTATAAATAACACCTTTTTCATTGCGATATATCTTTTAATTCTGTCAATAATGTATCATTCTCTTGTTTTGTGCCCACAGTTATTCTTATACAGTTCTTAATAACTGTATTGCGATTGCGTACAATCACCTTTTTGTCAACTAATGTATTGTAAACATTGTTTGCATTATCCACCTCAACCAATAAGAAGTTGGCACTGGAGGGATAAATCTTCCGCACAATTGGTAATAGTAGCAACTCATTCTCCAATCGCACCCTTTCTGAAAGAATTTCATCTCTTTCTCCTTCAAACTTGTCAAGTTGCAATAAGCTTGAAATTGCTTGTTGTTGATTGAGTGTGCTAATGTTGTAGGGAGGTTTAATTTTGTTGAGCAATGCTATAATTTCCTTTTGCGCAAAAGCAATGCCTACTCTAATTCCTGCTAAGCCCCAAGCTTTACTTAAGGTTTGCGAAACAATAAGATTGTTGTAGCAACTAATAGCCTGTGCCTTTGAGGATTCAGGGCTAAAATCGATATAGGCCTCATCCACTACTACTATACCGTTGAATTTCTCAAGAATCTCATCAATTCCATCTATCAAGTTTCCCGTAGGATTGTTGGGCGAGCAAACAAATATCAACTTAACAGCTTTGACTTGCTCTATAGTATCAAAGATAGCCTTTTTGTTTAGTTGAAAGTTGGGAAGCAATGGTATG
>CAZIUT010000146.1:0-5272 GCA_964542545.1 uncultured Dysgonomonadaceae bacterium
GAGATCAGATATGCTGCCTCATAAAAATAACGGTAACAACTCATCGGGTTAATAATAATAGTTTTGATAAAGGTGATTAAATTTACAATTGGAAGATATTTTTTATTGTTGGTAGTGATTGACTTTTATTCTGATTGATAATAATTAAACTTAGTATCATAACTTTTACTATAAATAAAATTTGCTAACTTTGCCAGCTTATGCAACACAACTTATTTTCATCAGATCAATATACATTCTTTTGTCTAAGCAGTGGCAGCTGTGGCAATTGCTATTTTGTTGGCAATGGCGACTATGGCATCCTCATTGATGTGGGCATTGGCGTGCGCACCATTCGCAAGCGATTACAAGAACATGGCTACGACTTTGAGCACATTCGCGCCATTCTCATAACGCACGACCATATGGACCACATTAAATCTGTAGGCACATTTGCTCACCGCCACCATATACCCGTATATGCTTCTGAAGAAGTACACAATGCTATAAGCAACCACAGGCTAATTAAACATGATATTGGAGCATCGAAACGAATAATCGAAAAAGAAATCCCTTTTCAGATAGAAGATTTTCGCTTCACAGCGTTTGATGTTCCTCATGATAGTACAAGCGGAGATAATTCCGGCTATTATATCGAGTTTGGAACACACAAAATGACATTGGCTACTGACATTGGCCGGCTGACCCAAGAAATGATTCCGTATCTCACCAAAGCTCATCACTTAATTATTGAAAGCAACTACGACGAGGATATGCTGACCAATGGAAATTACCCATATCATCTTAAACAACGCATTACATCGGGCTACGGACACATTAGTAATAAACAAACAGCCGAATTTCTTGCAGAAAACCACAGTGATCATTTAAAAAACATATGGTTGTGTCATTTAAGTAGCGACAATAATACTCCAGAACTTGCCTACCAAACTATAGAGGAACACCTTATTGCAAAAGGTGTGAAAATGGGTAAGCAGCTGCAACTACATGTGCTAGAGCGCAACAAGCTATCGCCCTTGATTAAGTTTTCATGAAAACAAGTTAAATAATAAAATAAAAAAAGTGCGTTTAATATTATTATTAAATGCACCTTTTAGTTTTATAGCTCGCTTGTATTTTTTACTCTACATACATACTTTCAATCTCCACACTGTATCCTTCAAGAATAGCTTTTCTGCGCAGTTTAAGTGTATTTGTTAGTTCACCATCTTCAATGGTGAAAGCACGGGGGAGTAATACAAATTTCTTTATTTTCTCGAACGAAGTAAACGAAACTTGTTTCAACTCGATACGCGCATACATAAAGTTTTTTATATCTTCATTAGCCACCAATTCTTCTGTAGTTGAGAATGGAATGACATGCTCACGTGCATACTCCTCCAAAGCTTCGTAGTTTGGCACAATTAAAGCACTTACGAACTTACGCTCATCGCCAATAACTGCAACCATATCTATATAGTTATCTTCGCCCAAAAGCGTTTCAATCATTTGCGGAGCAATATACTTACCATTAGAAGTTTTGTAAAGGTCCTTTATACGTTCAGTTAACACCAATTCGCCTTCATCGGTAAGATACCCAGCGTCGCCAGTACGGAAATATCCATCGGCGGTAAAAACTGCGGCTGTTTCTTCAGGTAGGTTATAATACCCACTCATTACAGTAGCTCCCTTAACAAGAATCTCATTATCATCTGCAATTTTCACCTCCACACCAGGCATTACTGTACCAACAGTTCCTATTTTAAACCCTTTGAACGGGAAACAAGTAACAGTGGCAGTGGTTTCAGTGAGCCCATACCCGTATATAATATGAATATCCACAGACTGCAAGAAAGTATTGATATTGTCGGACAAGGGAGCACCAGCACACGGGAATATATTACCTCTATTAATACCCACAACATATTTAAGTAGATAGAAAACAGTGGCTTTGTAAAATTGAAACTTAATGGACAACCATAAAGGCGGTTTAATGCCCTCGTTGCGATAGTCAAGGTTGTGTCTACGACCTGTTTCAATAGCATGCTTGAAAACCTTTTGCATAAACTTGCTAGAAGAGTTTATTTGCTCATTCACCCCAGTGTAAACTTTTTCCCAAAAACGAGGCACACTACTCATTAGTGTAGGTCTTATTTCTTTTATAGTAAGTTGTATTTTACGCGGATCTTTATTCACAGCCACCGTTATGCCTTTATGAATACAATAATAAGACCATGCTTTCTCAAAAATATGGGTTAATGGCAAGAAACACATCGATACATCTTTGCTAGATACCTTGGTCAATCGCTCATCGTGTATTCTGAGGGCTTCGTTATAACTACTATGCTGCAACATAACTCCCTTTGGAACCCCAGTTGTGCCAGATGTGTAAATAATAGTAGCTAAATCGGTATCCTTCAGCTGTTTCATTCGTGCATTTACAGTAGCCTGTGCATGCGCATTTTGACCAGTAGACAGGAAATCGTCGAAACACATAGATGTTTTATCATCCCGATTGAACACAACATTACGATCGAATACTATGAGCCTAGTGAGCACATTACTTGTGTTTTGCACTTTGTAGGCATGATTATACTGAAACTGCTCCCCCACAAAAATCACTTTAACCTCTGCATCATTTACGATGTATTCTACTTGCGATGGAGAAGCAGTAGCATACATAGGCACCATAACAGCCCTATTTGCATAAGCTCCAAAATCGGTAATCAGGTACTCAGCCATATTTTCTGAATAAACTCCTATTTTGTCGCCAGGTTCTACCCCCATCTCGGCCATAGCATGAGCAGCTTGCAAAACCAATTCAGAGAACCTTCTCCAAGAAAGAGTCTTCCACTTTCCTTTCGCCATTTTAGTTTGATACTTAAGCGCCGTCTTTTTTCCGAACTTCTCCGCTCTGCGGTGTACAAGTTCGCCCAAATGATAGTATGTCATATATTCAGTTGTTTTAGTTGCTTATAAAAACCTATGTTTTTGAACTCATTTAGTGTCCTAATCATAAGCAAAGCTAAACATATTTTACTAGCTATGAAAGATATAAACATGATTAAAAAAAAATGACACTGACACACTATGATAAAACACTGCTGTTTACTTAACATTCTGTAAAGCAGATTGGTTATTAACGAGACTTAACGTGCTTTCATATCATTGAATAGAAGTAGCAGTTATCTTTGTGTACATAAAATTATTAATTGCTATTAATGAAAAATCTGCTCACTATATTATTTATGACACTCACAGCTTCTATTTCTGCACAGTCGCAGAAAATAGACAGAGAAACCGAGCAAACTCCTAAGCAAATAGTTTATCTTACACCCAATGTTTACACCGCTGTGGTAATTGGCAATGACACCGTAGCATGCATGTATTTGACTGATTTTATAAAATACTCGCCAATGCGCCACAGAACAGCTCATGAAGTAGTGCAGTATAATAGACTAATACGCGATGTGAAAAGAACTTTGCCATACGCAAAAGAAGTTGCGCAAATAATTATTGAAACTTACGAATACATGGAGACTTTACCCAACCATGACAGTAAGCAAAAACATTTGGAGAAAATGGAAAAACATCTGAAAGATATATACACTCCAAAAATGAAAAAACTGACGCGAAATCAAGGTCAATTGCTAATGAAGCTGATAGACCGTGAAACCAACTCATCGTCCTATCATATTGTTCAATCGTTTATGGGCTCCTTCAAGGCGTTCACGTACAATGCGCTTGCAGGTTTTTTTGGCAATAGCCTCAAAAAAAGATACAACCCATATGACGAGGATAGAATGGTGGAACGGGTTGCAGTATTAGTGGAACAAGGAGCAATATAATTGAGTGCAGAAAAAAATGAAACATCCATTTTAAAGAGAGAAAAACATATGTACCAATTGTAATGATATATGTGAAGAGACGTTGTATGCAGCGTCTTTTTTAATTATCCTAACTGGGCTAATTTATCAACCCGATTTCATCTCGTTTCTACATAACAATTCTGACGGGTAAATGTTCCTCTTAATAAACTGGAACACCCTACCACACCAAGATGCAAAGACTGCATTTTCAGTCGACTTACTTTCGTATAAATCACATTCTTTCGTATTGTTCATTTTTTATCATTAATTTTGCATGCAAAAATAAAACAAGATATTTATGGCGTTAAAATTCATGGAAGAGTTTCGCCCTAAGCTTTTCGATTCGTTAAAGACATACACGAAAGCAAAGTTTATGGCAGATTTGATGGCAGGTATTGTTGTTGCCGTTGTGGTAGCATTACCGCTTGCAATTGCATTTGCAATTGCATCGGGCGTAAGCCCCGAAAAAGGTCTTTACACGGCAATTATTGCAGGGTTTATTGTTGCTTTTTTCGGAGGTACATCAGTACAGATTGCTGGACCTACAGGAGCATTCATTATTATTATATACGGTATTATCGAGCAGTTTGGTATCGAAGGATTGGCCTTGGCTACTGCACTTGCTGGAATAATGCAAATTTTAATGGGTGCATTAAAATTAGGCTCTGTTATAAAGTTTATACCCCACCCTATTGTTGTGGGCTTTACAAGCGGAATTGCAATAACTATTTTCTCAACACAAATAAAAGACTTCTTTGGACTGACTACCCCCACCCTACCAGGTGATTTCTTTGCAAAATGGAGTATTTATCTCGATAATTTTTCTAGTATAGATATATGGACAACTGTAATTGCTGTTATGAGCATCGTTATTATTGTTGTTACACCAAGAATACTTAAAAAAGTACCTGGCTCTCTCATTGCTATTATACTTATGACCCTTGTAACTTATTTACTAAACAAACTTGCGGGAGTAGACTCTATTGATACAATTGGCGATAGATTCGCAATAGGAGGTTCGCTTCCTAAGGTTCAAAAGATAAGTTTTAATTTAGAATCGATAGGCTTATTGTTTCCCTCAGCTTTTACACTTGCTATTTTAGGTTCAATTGAAACGCTACTATCGGCAGTTGTGGCCGACGGAATGATAGGTAGAAAACACAATTCAAATATGGAGCTTGTTGCGCTAGGTATGGCCAACTTTGTTGCACCCTTTTTTGGAGGGCTACCTGCTACAGGGGCTGTTGCACGAACAATGACTAACATAAACAATGGAGGACGTACACCCGTAGCCGGAATAATCCATGCAATAGTATTGCTCTTGATTTTTTTGTTTCTTGGCGGACTCATAAAACATATACCCATGGCATGTTTGGCTGGAATATTGGTAGTTGTATCTTACAACATGAGCGAGTGGCGCACTT
>CAZIUT010000147.1:0-5172 GCA_964542545.1 uncultured Dysgonomonadaceae bacterium
GACAGCTTTATTATTTTGCGACTGCAAATGTAAGCATGTTTTTATTAAAAGACAAAGAAAATGGACTAAAAAGAGCTATTAATCTAAATAAACTTGTTTAATAGAGCTTATTGCGCTGTTTTACTCCTAATCAAGACTCAGATTGCAATGCTTCATGAGGGTTATTCAGTATCTATTAAGGTGTGAATGATTCTTTGTAGCTTAAATTTTCATTATCAAAAAAAAACAGATTCCTTGATATGTTTCTAAAGTAGAAATATAATCAAGTGTGTTTTTAGATACTTGTTCCGTTTGGCAAAACAACTATGTGATTGCATATATATTAACTAGAGGCTGACCTGTTTTTTATATTATCGCTCCTCCCAATATTAAATCAATACGTTTTAATTCGTCATCACTAAAATTAAGTTTATCTAGTGCATTTAAATTGTCTTGCAATTGCTCTATTGTGCGAGAACCAACAATGAGAGAGGTTACAACATCAACCCGTAAAGCCCAAGCAAGTGCCATTTGTGCCAATGATTGATTGCGATCTTCAGCAATTAAATTGAGTTGTCTTATTATTGAAACTACTTTTTGCGTAATCTCTTCACGTTTCAAGAATCCTTCGGGGTTGGCTGCTCGTGAATCTGCGGGAATTCCGTTGAGGTATTTATCAGATAAGATACCTTGTGCGAGTGGCGAGAAACCGATGAAACCAGTGCCTTCCTTCTTTACTACATCAAAAGCGCCCTCTTCGGGTTTGCGATGAAGCATGCTATACTTATCTTGAAATATTAAACAGGGTACTTGTTGCTTTCGTAAATATTTCATTGCCTGCATAGCCTCCGCTGGTGGATACTTTGAGATACCTATATACAATGCCTTGCCTTGTTTTACAATATCAACCAATGCTTGCATAGTTTCTTCTATAGGTGTTACTCCATCGTAGCGGTGCGAATAGAATATGTCGAAATATTCTAAGCCTGTACGTTTCAAACTTTGATTGATGCTCGCCATGAGATTCTTTCTCGATGAGCCATCGCCATAAGGGCCAGGCCACATCAAATGTCCTGCTTTAGATGATATAATTATCTCGTCGCGATGCGAGCACAGGCTCTCTTTCATAATCTTACCAAAGTTTGTTTCGGCAGATCCAGGAGGAGGACCGTAGTTGTTGGCTAGGTCAAAGTGGGTGATTCCTTTTTCGAAAGCAAAATGAATCATTTTCTTAGCCTCTTCGTAATTATCGTTGAAACCAAAGTTGTGCCACAATCCTAGTGAAAGTAAGGGTAGTTGCAATCCGCTGAGTCCGCAATAAGAGTATTTCATAGTTTTTGGTTTTTAAGTGGTTTCAGTATTTAGCTAGTGTAGCTTTTCTTTTGAGTAAGCTATTTTAGTTTCCTATCTATATCATCATCATCAAGCACCGTTATAATTTTTTTACCATCGGGTGTGAAATTAGGTGTTGGACAGGCAAATAGTTTATTTACGATGTCTGTTATTTCTTCCACCGAAAGAGGTTTACCGTAGTTGATAGCTACAGACCTTGCAAATGAGAGTGCTAATTTCTCTTGAATTTCAGACTTTACATCTAATCCTGTCTCTGTTATATTTTCCAACATCGACTTGATGAGTGTTCCTACATCAGGGTTTTCTATTTCAGAAGGGACACCTTGGACGGCGTATGTGTTGCTCCCCAAGTCGCTTATTTCAAATCCTAAAGATTCTAAATCTTCTTTGATGCTAGGGATAATAGCAGCCTCAGACGCAGTTAGCTCTATCATTTCGGGAAATAGTACACGTTGTGAAATTCCTTTCTTCTGTACAATATTCTCTAAGTATTTGTTGAACAGAATTCGTATATGCGCCCTGCGTTGGTCGATAATCATCAATCCCGATTTCACCGAAGTGAATATATACTTTTGCTTATACTGATAATAATCAGGAAAAGCATCAGAAGACATTTCTGGAAGATTGTCCGCTTCTTGCGAAAAGTTGAGCGATGTTACTTTACCGCTTTCATCTTCATTGTCGGCCTCTATTTCTGTGTCTTGTTCAAAGCCTTTATATAGAGCCTCCCAATTCATTTTAGGGGGAGGCATAGATCTTTGTTTGAAAGGATTGTAGTTTGGGTCTACTGTTACCTGGGGCGATCGAATTTGTCTTTCATTATCGAAAACAGGAATAGGGATAGAGCCTTCTGTATCAAAATCTATGCTGGGCACAGCATTAAATTTGCCCAAAGATTCCTTGATGCTCACCATCAATATTTGCCATATAGCTTGTTCGTTCTCAAATTTAATCTCTGTTTTGGTAGGATGTATGTTCACATCAATGGTGTCTGGGTCTACCTGTATATAGATAAAGTAGTTAGGGTTTTCTGTAGGTTGTATCAAGTTTTCGAAGGCTACCGAAATTGCTTTGTGAAAATAAGGATGGCGCATATATCTACCATTCACAAAAAAGAATTGATTGGCACGACGTTTTTTAGCAAACTCTGGCTTGGAGACATAACCGTAAATTTTGACTAATGTGGTGTCAATGTTTACTTCAATAAGTTGCTGGTCGATATTTTTGGCAATTAGCTGTGATATTCGTTGGCGCAAGCCTGTTGCGGGTAGTTGCAGAAGTGTTACGCTATCATCTATAACTGTAAACTCAATGTCGGGATGAGCAAGTGCAACTCTTTCAATCTCTACAAGTATATTGCGGCGTTCTGTTTCGTTTCTTTTTAAAAACTTGCGCCTTGCTGGCACATTAAAGAATAAGTTTTTAACTGTAATGCAAGTTCCTATAGGTGTTGACACAGCTTCTTGTGATTCTACTTTAGAGCCTGATATTTTTATTAATGAGCCAACCTGAGTATCGCTTGTGCGTGTTTTAATTTCAACTTGGGCTATTGCTGAGATAGAGGGTAGAGCTTCGCCCCTAAATCCCATTGTGGTGAGTGCAAATAGATCGTTGGCATCTTGTATTTTTGATGTGGCATGTCGTTCAAAAGCCATTCGAGCATCTGTTTCAGACATACCTTTTCCGTTATCAATAACCTGGATAATAGTTCTTCCAGCATCTTTTATAACTATTTGTATGTGTGTTGCTTTTGCATCAATAGCATTTTCCACCAGTTCCTTCACCACAGATGCTGGACGCTGTATAACCTCTCCTGCAGCAATTTGGTTGGCAATAGAATCTGGTAGTAAATGAATTATATCTGACATGTCTGGGAATCAGTTTTAAAGAGTGTTTTTGAAAATGGTGTCCTTTATTTAAAGTATATAAAATAGGCAACAACAATAAGTACAACAAGAAATATAATAAGCTTTGTATTACGCATTGAGTTTGACTTGGGGTTATTTCCTTCTTTACTCACTTTACGTCTCACATGGTCTGTGTTTCTAATAAACTCACCTTTTATGGTTGGCTTAAAATCGGGGTCATCTATTACGCCCATCTCTTTTTTTACTTTGTGTACGCGTTCGTTAAACTCATCTTTATCAGGATCAAAAAGGATGGGTTTATAGTTGAATTGGCGTGGCTTTTTGTTGTTATAGAAAAAGAACATAATCTTTTGTTTTGAGTTTTGGTTGAATACAAATATAAGAAAAAATTAGCACATTGTCACTCTCTTTCAAATCTACGAGGAGTTGCACGTTTTTCGGTAGAATCTTTTTTGGGTATTCTAAAAATGTCCAATTTACTTGTCGGTCTCACATTTTCATACCAAATAAAGTCTTTTAGTTTTTTCTCTTCTGGTTTCAACAAGCTTAAAGGATTTGTTTCTGCTGTGGTAGAAGACCAAAGCTTTAACTTTTGCAGTTCGTTCTTATATATGTCCATAGATAGGTAGGCACTCTGTGTTTTATTGAGTCCAATGATTGTGCCATCGTCTTCTTCTATATAGTAGAGCGATTGAGCATCGCCTTCCACAAGTATGTGTCTAATCTCTCCATCTGTAAAGAAAGCATTCATATCTCGTCCTTTCAGCTGATTGTATTGGTCGTCTTTTTGTCTATCTTGTATGCTGAAGGCATAATTTTTAACATGAACCTTCTCTATTGTAGAGTCGTTCAGGTAGATATTCATTTCTTCGCCAATTATTTGATTGTTCTCATGCCATATTATTGGCTCTACATACATGTACAATATTGAGTCTTTTGATATAAACTCCATTGAGTCGCATACCCCTTGTAGGTCGTTTCTGTAGAAACGTACATTGTAGAATGCTTTTATTTCTCTGTTAATAGAGTCTGTGAGCATTGTTAGGGTATCACCATGAAGAAACAAACTGTCCGTTTGCGAGTATTCAACAGCAAAAGCTGAGTCGGTAGCCATAGCAAATTCTGTTTTCTCGTTATAGTAACCATAGTTTCCTTGCAAGATTACTTTTTTTGCTGTGTCTTGCAGGTGCATATTCCCATGAACTGTTCCAAAACCACTTGCACGATTATAGTAGATGGTGTCGCCAGTAAGAGTCTTATCGTTGTTGGAGCTATAAACAGTAGATCGGTCTAAGAGTTGAGAGTCATCTGTAGTGGTGTTGTACCATCCACGTGTTGTGTGTATATATCCACTATCCGAAACTATGCTAGAAGGACCCAGAATGTCTGCAATCTTACTTTGGGTGTTATATTTTAATGTGTCAGCAAATATGGTGTATTGCTCATTTACCAGTTTCACGCTATCGCTAAACAGAGCTTCATTGTTTTCAGGATTATATTGACCCCAAAACGAAGTAAGTTCATTTTCTTCGTCCACCAACATGCCCCCATCAAAGTAGTATCCTAGATTATACATTCTATCATAATTTAGGCTATCTGTATAAAGTGTCGCTTGGCTATCCTCCATCCTCACATTGTTTCTTAGCTTTGCAAGTCTAGTGTTTCCCTCATAGTGTAAATAATCGCCATACACAAAGATAGTATCACCTTGATTTATCTTTACATTGCTAAAAGCTTCAAACCTATTTGTTTTTTCATAAAGGTAGGCACTGTCGCAGAACATAAAGGCTCCTTCGTGATAAAATATCACCTCATCTTTTAATATTTGCACATCGCTTGCAGCACCTTTGCGTAACTCATTGGCTTGACGCAACTCTACTATTTTGGGAGGCTCGGTAGGTTGTTGGCCTTTTACTACCATTATAAAGACAAAGAGCACACTAAAAATGAGTGCACTCTCTATCGAAAATAG
>CAZIUT010000148.1:0-5132 GCA_964542545.1 uncultured Dysgonomonadaceae bacterium
GGGTCTTCGCTATACGACGATTCTAGAAAAGGTGTTATTGCTTCAAAAGGCACTTCTCTCTCAATATCGCCTCCCGCTGCCACATAGTATCTCATGTCGGCATCAATAGTAACCCGTGTCAATGGTTTTGCTTGAGCTTGTTGTTGTGCTTTTGGCAACAAAACTTTTATTGCACTTGGCACAACAATAGTAGAAGTAATCATAAAGAAAATCAACAATAGGAATATAACATCTGTCATAGATGCCATGCTAAAGTTCGATTCTATTGTATGTTTTTGTTTTAGTGCCATATATTTTTATTAAGCTGCAGGTTCGTTTAATATATCCATAAACTCCATTATGCGCATTTCCATCTTGTTTATTACTCCTTTTATGAGAGTAGTAAGATAGTTGTAGGCAAACATAGCAATAATTCCAACAACAAGTCCTCCAACAGTTGTTACAAGTGCTTCGTAAATACCAGTTGATAGAGTAGTTACATCTACATTGGCACCTTCTCCAGCCATACTCATAAATGCTTTAACCATACCTGTTACTGTTCCAAGAAATCCTATCATAGGTGCTCCTGCAGCAGTAGTTGCTAAAATGGGCAATCCCTTCTCAAGTATAGCTATCTCTATGTTTCCCACATTTTCAACAGCACTGGTCACATCAGTCATTGGTCGCCCAATCCTACTTATTCCTTTCTCAACCATTCTGGCTGCGGGGGTGTCAGTCTTTCTACATAGCCCAAGTGCAGCATCAACTTTGCCTTCGTGAATATAATCCTTAATTCTATTCATGAAAGTAGCATCTTCTTGTCTTGCTTTTCTAATAATGAGAGTTCTTTCTATCAATACATAGATTGAAAGGGCAAGAAGAATCAATAATACAATCATTATCCAGCCACCCTTAGTAGCAAGTTCAAACGCACTCATAGTTGATGCTTGAACATCAGTAGTTACACTAGCATTTTGCAATGAGTCGAGTACAGTTGTGGGGATTTGTAATATATTCATAACTTGCAGTTGAATTTATATTTTATGTCTAATTTGGTTTGTTGCATGAGGTAAAGATAAAAAACTAATTTGTTTTCCTTCTTATCTATAAGGCTATTAAACAATTCTTATAGGCTTTTATCGTTTTTTCTAGGCCCATGTATAGAGCATCAGAAATAAGTGCATGTCCTATAGAGACCTCTTTTAACCAAGGTATGTTTACAATTAGATAGTTTAGGTTTTCTAAGTCTAAGTCGTGTCCTGCATTCAATCCTAATCCAAGGCTTTTAGCTAATTTTGCTGCCTCTACATAAGGAGCTATAGCTGCCTCTCTATCTTTTGAGTATTGTTTTGCATAAGGTCCTGTGAAAAGCTCAATCCTATCTGTTCCAATTCTAGAAGCTGCTTTTATTTTTTCTGCATCGGGCTCTATAAAAAGAGAGGTGCGGATATCTGCAGCTTGCATTTCGGTAACAATTTCAGACAAGAATAGCTCGTGGGTAACTGTGTCCCATCCTTCATTAGACGTGAGCGTATTAGGCGGATCGGGTACAAACGTTACTTGATGAGGCTTTACTCTCTTTACCATTGCAATAAATTCTGGTGATGGATATCCCTCAATGTTATACTCAGTAGTTATTTTTGACTGAAGATCAAATACATCTTTCTTTGTGATGTGTCTTTCGTCTGGTCTTGGATGAATGGTTATTCCGTCTGCACCAAAACGTTGGCAGTCTTCAGCAACTTTCAATACATCTGGAAGATTTTCTCCCCTTGCATTTCTCAAAGTTGCAATTTTATTTATATTAACGCTTAATCTAGTCATAGTCTTTATATAAAGGCACTGTGTGCAATTGATAAATTTTAGCGCAAAGATACGCAATTTTTCATCCACTTTGAAAAGTAAAGAAGATAAATAGTTCTTTTGTTGCTCATAAAGAATGAATTTTTTTTACATCTTTGTATTAGAATAAATGATTATCCATTAAGATAGAAGAAAAATAATATATGCAATCAAAAGAATTCATTAAGAAACAGATAGAGAGTTTTATTTCTACAACAAACCCTGAAGAGAATTTAGAGTTGGCAGAAAATGAGCACTCTTTGATAATTTTAGATGTTGCTGTCAAAGATTACACCCTTTCTGAGATAGCCCGTTTGGTTGAAGATAATAATGCAAAAATAATCGGCTTGCAAACTCTTCCCCTAGAAGGTGGTGTGAGTATTCTTGTTTCTATTAAAATGGATGTAATTGATATTTCGGCTGTTCTCCGAAGTTTTGAGCGATTTAGCTACAATGTGGTTTACTATTTTATGCGAAAAGGAGAAATGAATGAAACCTACGAAGACAGGTTGAAAGAATTGATGCATTACCTAGATATTTAGTTGTTCTTTATCATCTAGGATAAATGAAACCAAGTTAACTTTTCTTGTAAATAGTGTTTGATATTAAAATAATGAAAGGATGAAGATAGTATTATTTGGCAATCTATATAACAATAAGCCAGAAGTGTATGAGAATCAGTTTTATGCTATTTGTGAAAAAATTAAGAATCACTGTATAGAAATTTACTTACCAGCTGCTTTCTTCAACACTTTGTCAATAGATTTAAAAAATAAGATAGGTTCTTTTACTCATCTTTTTCAATCATCTTTCCCCGAAGTAGATTTGGCATTAAGTATTGGTGGTGATGGAACTTTTCTAAGAACTGCTGCTGAAATAGCTTATCGTAAAATACCGATACTAGGAATCAACACTGGTAGACTAGGCTTTTTAGCCGATATTAAATTTGATGATTTAGACGAAACTTTAGACGAGATATTCAACAACAACTATCGCATCGAAAACCGCATGCTACTTAAAACTACTGCTATTACCTCCTTAATAGGCGGTGAGAAGGAGAGCAACGATTTTGATAGTTATTCTCTTAATGAAGTGGCTGTTTTAAAACAAGATACCTCATCTATGCTCACCATACATGCTTATATAGACGGTGAGTATTTAACCTCCTATCAAGCCGACGGTTTGGTTGTGGCCACTCCAACAGGTTCTACTGCTTACTCACTAAGCATAGGTGGCCCAATTATGGTGCCTACAGCACCCAATATTATTCTTACAGCTATTGCACCACATAGTTTAAACTCAAGGCCATTGGTTGTTGATAGCAAAAGTAAAATAAGATTGCAAGTAGAGAGTAGGAGCGACAACTTCTTAGTATCATTAGATGGTATGTCTCAAAATTTGCATGCTGATACTGTGCTCGAAATTAGTAAAGCCGATTATGCTCAACCCGTTGTGAAGCGTCGTGGACATACTTTTTTCGAAACGCTTCGCAACAAATTAATGTGGGGAGCAGATATTAGATCTTCAGAATTGATAAAATAATCTTTATCTAACGGGTTTCTCAAAAAACAATAATACTTTATTCTTCTTTAAGAATAAGCATAAAGAGAATGTTAGCATCTTATTAATATAATGAGATGCAAATCTAAAATATTATTAAATTCAAACTATATATAGTTTTTAGCAAAACGCAAAAGATATCGAGTGTAACAATATCCATTGTCTTTTTAACAATCTATACTTTAGGTATAGTCTCTGTTGGTATATGGATCAGAAAAAGCGAAGACAGTGAAGCCTATTTCTTAGCATCTCGTGTTTTACCACCTTGGTTATTAGCCGTTATTTTTATTGCTTCATGGGGAGGACGGGGTACTGCTGTTTACCTTGTTGACCATGCTCACCGCAATGGTTTGAGTGCATTTTGGATTTATGGTATTCTTATTCTTTTGGCTACAAGACTCATGTTTCTTTTTGCGAAAGGTATTAGAAATGTATCCACTATTTCTCAACCCCAATTAATGAATCAGTGTTACAATAGTACCGTTTCGTTGTTTCTTACAATATTTATTGTCATTTTCATGCTGCTCAATACCGCAGTTCAAATAATTGTGTAGGTAAGTTTTTCGAAGCATTCTTTAATATGAGCTATACCGCAGGAGCTATGCTGGGCACCTCAATAGTCTTAACTTATTTACTCTTTGGCGGATTCAAAGGTGTTGTGATTACAGATTTTCTGCAATTCTTGTTCTTCTTGTTTACTGGTATTTTCTTGTTTTATTTGGCATACACCCAATCGGGAGGTATAGAGGCAGTTAAAACCACTGCTGCTGGTGGTGGTAAAGTTGGTTACATCTCGTTCTTCACTAATGTGTCCGACAGCTTAACTTATGTAATTACATTTGGAACATCGTGGATGATTCAAGCAAACATTTGACAGGGAATATCTGCAGCCATAAAAGCTGTAGATGCAAAAAAAGATGATAATCTATAGCTTCATATTTATATCATTATACTTTATGGTTGTGTACACAGCTAAGTTTAGCTCAGTAATATATGAATCGGTACCCAAAAGTGGAATTGTACCAACCATGATTAGTAGTCTTTCAAACCCTTATTTAAGTGCCTTGCTTTTTGTGGGGTTATCTTCGGTCATTATGTCTACAATGGATTCTCTTATTAATACAGGTGCACTTTCACATACTGTTGATATTTACGAGAAATATATTAATCCTAAAGCTGTTTCTACACACAGTGTTGTTGTTGGGCGTGTCTCTACATTGCTTATTGGAGCAATAGCCCTGACAATAGCTCTGCAGATAAGATCCGTTTTGACCATTGCTTGGATTGGTTCTGACTTCCTTACAAGTGGTGCATTTGTGCCATTAGTATTAGGTTTTTTGTGGGTTAAGGGAACTTCATAGGCTGCTGTTGTTTCAATGGCTTTTGGTTTGTTGTTTTCAACTTACAATTTAATAGTAGCTCTAGGTGTAAATTTACCTGTTGCTTGTGAAAGAGCTTAGGCTACTCAAGCGATTATTGGAATATTAGGTTCACTGTTTTTATTTGTTGTAATAAGTTTATTTACCAAAGATGATGTCGAGAAAAGCAGGCTTTATTAAAAAAGCAGATATATTGAATAAGTATAATTGAACACAACCTTAAATTATTCACTATAATTATAAAAAAACCGCAGACTAATTAAAGCCTACGGTTTTTTTATAATGTTTATGTAGTATTACATTCTTATTCTTAAACTAAGAATCCGAGTAAGATACCAGCTGCAACAGCCGAACCGATAACACCGGCTACGT
>CAZIUT010000149.1:0-5130 GCA_964542545.1 uncultured Dysgonomonadaceae bacterium
CAATGCGGATTGTGGCAATACGTGCATCGTGATCTAACATCTCTTTACGACCATAACCTACACTTTCGTTGCTCTTCAATGTTTTTATTTGTAAGATAGTGGTTTTGAGTGTACACACATTCTGCAATCCATTTATACCACTTGCACTCACACCATAGAGGCCAATTCCTAAGCGAACCATATCATGCTGACTTTGAGGGAAACGCTCAATACCTGCTGAATTTAAAACATGGCGGTATATTTTATAATTAAATTGTTCTTCTATCTGAGTTGATAAATCCTCGAAGGTCTCGACCTGCTTTGCAGTATATTCGTCAAACACCCAGCTTTCGCCTGCAGCCAAATGTGTGAAAACTGACTCTATGCGCAAGCTTTTTTGTTTTTTGAATATATCGATAAGTTCAGGTATCTCATCACGAACAAAACCGAGACGATGCATTCCTGTATCTAACTTTATATGAATGGGGTAATCGGTTACACCTAGACGCTTTGCATCTTTAATGAATGACTGGAGTATACGAAAGTTATATATCTCTGGTTCTAAACCAGCATTGAACAATTCTTCGAAACTATTGGTTTCCGGATTGAGTACAATAATAGGTATTGTAATACCTGCATCTCTGAGTGACACTCCCTCTGAAGCAACTGCAACTGCCAGATATCCACATCGGTAATATTGCAAAGTTTTAGCAATCTCAACAGCTCCCGCTCCATATCCATTGGCTTTCACCATAGCTATTAGCTTTACATTTCGTCCGACTTTTGATTTATACAAGTTGAAATTATGCACCAAGGCATCTAAATCAACCTCTAACACTGTTTCGTGTATTCGCTTTTCGAGTAATGCAATAATTCTTTCGAAATGAAAGCTACGTGAACCTTTTACAAGTATCAGCTCATCTTTAAATTGCTTCCATATCTGAGATTTTATAAAATCGTCAGTAGTATTGAAGAACTGTTTCTCCATATTGAATACTGAGCTAAACTGTGAAATATCATGCCCAACACCAATTATTCTATCAATATCATTCTGTTCTATAAGTTCTGAAACCTTTCTATATAAGGTTTTAGGCAATAGACCTGACTGAAAAACATCTGACAATATCAGTGTTTTTTTCAATGGCTTGTCCATCTTTCGCTGATTCTGAAACTCAAGAGCTATCTTAATGGAATTGAAATCGGAGTTGTAAGAATCATTAATAATGATACAACCTTTTTTTCCTGTCCTAACATCAAGGCGCATTGCAATAGGTTCTAATGTTATCATCCTCTCTTTTATATATTCGGGCATCACCCTCATATATAGAAGTGTAGCAAGCGAAGAAATGGCATTTTCAATAGAAGCTCCATCAATAAAGGGTATCTCAAAATCAGTATCGTAACCTAAAAAAGAGTAATTAATGATTGTTTTATCGTCTGTTGATTTTATATTCGAAATATAAAGTGGGCTTTCTCTATTCTTGCGCGACCAGGTGAAGGTTTTGTGAGAAAGCGCCATATTCTCAACACACCGTGTTATAATGTTATTGTCTTCATTGTAGATAATTACTTCACTATTGATAAACAGTTCCAGCTTTTCGTTGCATTTCTGCTGCATCGATGCAAAGTTTTCTTGATGAGCCTCGCCCAGCTTTGTAAACACTCCTATAGTAGGGTGAATAACAGGCTCTAAGTATTCCATCTCGTCGGGCATAGATATTCCAGCCTCAAATATACCTAATGTGGCTGAATCGCTTAACTGACAGACAGATAGAGGGACTCCTGTTTGAGAGTTATAGCTACGAGGCGACCTAACAATATTATAATCGTAATGAAGCAACTGGTAGAGCCACTCTTTAACAATTGTTTTTCCATTGCTCCCCGTAATGCCTATTACAGGAATATCAAACTTACAACGATGGTAAGCAGCAAGTTTTTGCAAAGCTATAAGCGGGTTTTTTACAGCAATAAAGTTGGCATCGGCATGTATATCACCAATAGCATAGTCTGCAGCAACCACAAAATTGCGAACACCTTGAGTGTATAACTCATTTATGAAGTTGTGCCCATCATTTGTTTTAGTGGTCAATGCAAAGAAAAGAGTTTCATCTGGATTTGATAGTTTTCTACTATCAGTGAGTAAAATTGTTATTACCGAGTCGTGAATAGTCTTTTTTTGCTTTATACCAAGCGCAGCTATTATTTCTGAAATATTATATTTCATATAAAGTAATATTCTATTTAAAGTTTTGGATTAAACGTGCAAGATGATCCTTTTCGCTCTGGCACGATATGAATGGATGCTTCTGTTCAAACGCTTCTATATGCTCATTTGTTCGATGGAGAAAGGTTTTATATGCTTCAGATTTGATATCATAAGGTCTGTGAGACAATGATTGCTGAATAGGTTGCCAATCATTGATAACCCCTTGAGTTTCTTCAGAAAAACAGAATTCCCCAAATCTTTTCCAAATGTAATTTTGTGTCAATTGAGAGGGATGCAACATATCGTCGGTATAAAACCTATAATCGCGTAACTCATCCATCATTATTTCATATGCTGGAAAATAGAACGTGTTTGAGGGGAATAGTTGCATTAAATTATCAATGGACAAATGAAGTATCGATTTGCTTAATTGATTTTCGTGAGCTCCATCTTTGAAGTGACGGATAGGGCTCACCGTAAACAGAATTTTAAGATTAGGGTTAAAAGCCAAAAGCCTTTCAATAAGTTTGCTCCATGCAAAAATTATTTGATCAATTGTTAGTCGCTCTCTTACAAACTGGTTGGCTGGTATTTTATGGCAATTCCCTACAATCTCTCCCGTTTCTTTCCACCTAAAAACATAGGAGGTGCCAAAAGTGATTAAGAGAAAGTCAGCAACCTCAAGCTGTGTTGATGCTAAACGGAACTCTTTATTTACATTGCAGAGCGCATCATTAAGTGTGGTGCTAGAAAATGAACCATGGTGCATAAAGCTGTGATAGCTATTGTTATGAGAAACAAAATTCTCTTTTGTAAAGTCTTGCCTATCTATCAATCTATTGATTGCATTAGAAATAGAAGAGGGATTGTACAAAACACCAAAGGGATTTACATTGACAGAAAACTTATCTTCTAACAACTTTAATCCGATATTCTCTGAAAAACAAGAACCAAACAACAGTATTGTTGAACGATGCGTGATATCGAAATTAGCTTTTGGAAATATTACAGGAGTTTGTAGAATCATCTCATTAGTTTTATAATACAAACTTAGTATAAAATATTTATTTAAAGCAATATAATTGAAGCGGGTAGAAAAGATAAGTGTGCTTTTTGGGTGAGATGCAAAAGTAGGTGTTTTGCTTAACCATTTTGCCATCAAAAAAACAAACAACAGACTGCATGCATCCTTTATGATGGCTATAAAAGGCTTTATTGTTGTAAGAAGAGTGCTTGAAAAAGTCTGTACTATGTTTTAAGAAGTTAGGTTTTTTTATCTACGAAAACATGAAAAAGTGAAAAATATAGGTTAAATCTCCCATTGCAGATTTGACTTTTATGTCATCTTTGTGTAATCTTGCATGTTCGATTTCCACTTTTATGCCTAAATTGTTGAATCCTGTACCTCTGATTTGACTTTTATGCTATGATTGTCAAATCCTACACGTCGGATTTGAGAATTATCTCATATTTGTTGAATCTTACATGGTAGATTTTGAGATTTATGACATGATTGTGGCTTCTTACGAAATAAATTTATGAGTTATAGAGTTGGATTATGCTTAATAGGGGGTATCTTGTTTGCGCTAAACAAATCAATTTGTAAGATGGTAGTATATAGAATTATCTGTACTAATTACACAAAATGATTATTATAAAAAGCACTTTGTTATATCTACAGATTCGTGTTTTTAAATAGACAGGAAACATATACGAATGACTACAAAGTAAAAAAGGTTGTCTCACGACAACCTTTTTCCATTGTTAACCTTAAATCTAATACCATGAAAAACACAGTGCAAATATAAGTGTTTTTGTAATACCAGCCATACATATTGCAATCAAAATTGCCTTATTTAGCCTTTTTTACATCAAAAGGATTTCTTTTTGCTGCATTTGCTATCTTTATTAACAAACCTTTTAGGAAACTTGCAACACCAATCCCTTCAGATACTCCCCTTCGGGGTGATATATATTCACAGGATGATCGGCAGGCTGTGAAAGTTGATGAAGTATTTTTACATTCCTCCCAGATATGGCTGCTGCACTAAAAACGGCCAAGCGAAACTGCTCACGAGTAATGACTTGAGAACATGAAAAAGTGAAAACTATTCCGCCTTTTGCTACTTTTTCAAATGCAGCCAAATTGAGCTTCTTATATCCTTGAAGCGCATTTCTTACAGCGCCTCTATGTTTTGCAAAAGCAGGTGGATCAAGCACTATCAAATCATACATATCATTTGGTATCTCTTTGAGAAACTTAAAAGCATCGTCAGATGAGCTTCTGTAGCGCTCATCATTGCCAAAGTTTAGCTTTATATTTTCGTCAGCAAACATTACTGCTTTTGCAGAGCTATCAACACCCACAACCTCTTTAGCACCGCCACGCATAGCATAAGCAGAGAAACCGCCAGTATAACAAAACATATTTAATACAGATCGGTTTTTAGAATATGCTTCTAACAAGCTTCTGTTTTCACGCTGATCTATGAAAAAACCTGTTTTCTGACCTTTTTCCCAATCAATTTGAAATTTCAGATTGTTTTCGATCGCTACTTTAGCTAAATCAGATTCTCCACCAAGCAGAAATGAATCTTCAGGATTGATAGGAGCTTTAAAGGGCAATGTACCCTCAGATTTATAATACACATGTTGTAATGATTCATTCAATACTGTTTTGAGTGCAGCAGAAATCAAAAGTCTTGACATGTGCATGCCGATAGAGTGTGCCTGAACCACAGCAAGACCACCATAAATATCGATAATAAGACCTGCCAATCTATCACCTTCACCATGAACAAGTCTGTAAGTGTTATTATCTGCACGCACAAGACCTATTGAGTCTCTCATTTGATAGGCTTCTTGCAAACGCTCTTCAAAAAAACTAGCATCAATCTCTCTTTCTTGAAAAGAAAGAATTCTAACAGCAATTGTGCCTATTTGGT
>CAZIUT010000150.1:0-5123 GCA_964542545.1 uncultured Dysgonomonadaceae bacterium
TACAATGGTTTTTTCATAAAAATTACCCTAAATATTAATCGAACTCAGGTTTTTAATTTATTTTATTTATAAATCTATATTATATATCTTTGCTTATAATTACACTGCTAGATTTATTTTATTGCATTTTATGATAAGTACGATTATTGCATTTTATGATGAATACGATTAAATATTTAATTATATCTTTTTTGTTTTTTACTATGAGTTTTGTTCAAGCTCATGATTTTGAAGCTGATTCTATTCCTAAAACAGTTGTTCCACTTGCTGGTAAGAGCAAGCTTGAGTTGAGCAGAAAATACTTTAAAGACGGAAAACAATCACTTCATTGGATCTGGACTAATCCAAATGCTGTTTTAAGGTTTTCTGACACTAAAATTAAATCTGTTGTTTCTTCGTTTAATAGAAGAAGTGGTCTTAAAATTTGGATATACAATGAACAGGCTAAAAAAAATCCATTAACCTTTAATTTTAAAGATGAAAATAATATTGTAAAGTACACATTCAATTTTAATCTTAATTTCACAGGGTGGCGTGCTGCTTGGATTGCGTATAGCGATATGTGGACTCCTGAAGGGGGTAGAACTAAGGAGGAAGATGTTGTGCTGCTTGAAATTGTAGCACCCGATGATATACATACAGGTGAACTTTGGCTTGATAGAGTAGAATTTGCAGAGTATGTCGACAGACAGGCTACACCTGATGCGCAAATACCAGAAAATAACCGTCATCTAAATCGTGAGATTTGGCATTGGGGATTGCTTCATAAGTGGGAAAAGTTGGCTTATGATATACCTTTGCCATCACAGTTAACTATTGAAGAAGAGAACGACTTAGCTATCGTTTATAAGAATATAAAAAATGAGGTGAAAGGAAAGTCTTTGTCTCTAAAAGAAAAAGAAGAGTTGATTCGCTTAGTAGATATTTTCACTATCTCTGAGGATGGACTAAGAGGAGCTCCTTTGCTTCAAAAAGACAATCTGAAAGATGGCGATGTTCATTACGAGCAATTGAATGATTTAATGGACTTGTCGGCTCGCAGCTGGTATATAGATAATGATAAATGGAGCAGGTCTGTATTTATAAAGGCTATCAAGTATATGCTTAATCAAGGCTTTGCTTATGAAAGTGGTATGGGCACAAATCATCATTATGGTTATAATATACGAGATATGGCTGGATCAATTTGGTGGATGGAAGATGTGCTTAAAAAAGAGAATCTATGGGAAGATGCACAAAGGGCAATTGAATACTGGAGTGGATTGCAAGAAACACGTCATCCTTATAACGAATTTAGAGATGAAACTACAGACTCATGGAACACACTACTTCTTTCACGATTTGCTGCTGCCATGATGCGCAACACTAAGGAAGAACGCTATAGAGCAATGACAGGACTGACAAGATGGGTAAACGGTTCTATACGTTTTACACCAGGAACTATTGGTGGAATAAAAGTTGACGGAACTTCTTTTCATCATGGTGGACATTATCCTGCATATTCTGTTCCTGGTTTTGCCTCAATAGGTCATTATTTGAGCTTGGTAAATGGAACGAAATTCACGTTAGATGAAAGATCGCGAGAAGTGTTTAAATTTGCATTAATATCTCTTGCTCGACAAATGAATTTAAGAGATTGGGGGCTTGGAGCCTCTGGAAGACATCCTTTTCATGCTGGATATGGAAATATTAGTAAAAAAGGGATTATAGCATTTGCTCATGCAGCACAAGCATTTAGCCCTATTGATAAAGAGTTGGCTGGTCACTATTTGCGTTTGATGGAAGGGGTGGAAGTGAATAATGAAAACAAACAACTGATAGACTTATTTTCTGACCATGGGATACGTAAAGCTGATAATCCTGATGGGTTTTATGTTTATAACTATGCTTCGCAGGGAATTTATTGGTACAACAATAAAATGATAAGTTTGAAAGGATTCACAAGGAATATATGGGGGAGTGAATTGTATACAAAAGATAATAGATTTGGACGTTATCAAAGTTATGGGTCTGTGCAAATTATTGGCACTCCATCACCCAAGCCTGCATTTGGTTCACATCCAATTACTGAAGAGGCCAGTAGGTTTACAGAATCGGGTTGGGACTGGAATAGAAATCCAGGAACTACTACAATTCATTTGCCATTCGATAAGTTAGAATCGCCTTTTCCAGGAAGCGATATGTTGCGTCAGCCTGAAAGTTTTGCAGGGGCTTCTGAGCTTGAAAATGGTAAGTATGGAATGTTTGCTATAAAACTAGGTGAGTTGAAACGTAAAAACTTCACTCCATCTTTCAGAGCGCATAAATCTGTGTTTTGTTTTGGAAATAAAATTATATGTGTGGGGTCGAATATTACTAATGATAATGCTGATTACGACACTGAAACAACTCTGTTTCAGCAAAATTTACTTTCTCCATCCGAAAGAGTAGAAGTGAATGGTGAAAACATTTCACAATTTCCTTTTTCAACAACAATTGAAGCCAATGAAAATAGCTCTACAGTTTTGAAAGATGTTACAGGTTATTATTATTACTTGCCACGAAACCAAAAGTTGAGTATTGAGAAAAAAGAGCAGCATTCTTTTGAAAATAAAAACAAAAAACCTACAACAGGAATGTTTGCATCTGCATATATCAATCATGAAAAAGCCCCATCAAACGATAGCTATGAATATATGATTCTTATAGATCCCACTAAGAGCCAATTGAAAGGCATTGCGAAAGATGTAACAGGATATGAGGTGATATTAAACACTAAAACAGCACATATTGTTAGAGATATAGCATCAAATACAAGAGGATATGCTATCTTTGAACCTTTATACTCAGAAGGTGATGAATACGTTCTTCAGAGTGATTCTGATTTAATGATAATGTTGCGTCCTGATAATGATATGTTGAATGTGAGCATTTGTAGTCCTGATTTGAATTTGGGTGAATATACATATACAACCTCTACATCGAGCCAGCCTATTGTAAGCAAGGTGTTGCTTCGAGGAAAGTATTACTTATCAGTTCCAAACTCTGATTTAGAGATTACTTATCTAGATAATAACACACAAATTGCATCAATTCTGCGAGATGGAAAACCCTTAAGTTTCTCGTTGAGCACTAGTTCTTTATAACAACATCTAATTACGAATAATAATAATACACTAAATTAAAATTTTATGAAACATTCTTTTTTATTTCTTTTTGGGTTAATCCCTTTATTTATTATTGGATGCAATACTCCACAAGAAGATAATTCAAGTTCTTCTTCAGCTAATAACTATCAAGATGAAGTGATTGAAGTTGCAAAACAACAACTTGGTTTTCAAACCAAATTGATAGAAGAATCGGGCGATTTTATAAATCCACGTACTATAGTAAACGGATTTGTGAAATATGTTGGAAGTAGTGATTGGACAAGTGGTTTTTTCCCTGGTACAATGTTTTATATGTATGATTTGACAAAAGATCAAAAATGGATAGACCTTGGAGTTAAATATACAGAGACTTTGGAGTCGGTTAAAGACTTAACATGGCATCACGATGTGGGTTTTATGATTAATTGTAGCTATGGAAATGCTCTACGTCTTACTAATAACGAAGCTTATAAAGATATTATAGTTCAAGCAGCAAAGTCTTTATCTACACGCTATCGTGAAGGTGCTGGCGTTATTCAATCATGGGATGAGGACAGAGGATGGCAAGGTGAGAGAGGATGGTCATGCCCAGTAATTATTGACAATATGATGAATTTAGAATTGATGATGGAAGCCACTCAGTTTTCTCAAGATTCTACTTTTTGGAACATTGCTGTTTCTCATGCTGATCAGACAATGAAACATCACTATAGAGATGACTGGAGTTGCTATCATGTTGTAGATTATGATAAAGAAACAGGAGAAGTACGTAGTCTTGAAACAGCACAAGGGTATGCTGATGAGTCGGCTTGGGCACGTGGTCAGGCATGGGGTATTTATGGTTACACCATCATGTATCGCTATACAAAAGACGCAAAATATCTAGAAATGGCTGATAATATTTACAATTTCATTTTCAATCATAAAAATTTGCCAGAAGATTTAGTTCCATATTGGGATTTTGATGCTCCAAATATTCCTAATGAGCCTCGCGATGCTTCGGCTGCGGCCATCACAGCTTCTGCTTTGTATGAACTTGTGGAAATGGGACAGACACAATATAAAGAAACAGCCGATAAAATAATGGAGTCTTTATCAAGCCCAACTTATCGCGCTTTAGTAGGTACTAATGGTAACTTCCTTTTGATGCACTCAGTAGGAAGCATTCCTCATAAAGCTGAGATTGATGTCCCTCTAAACTATGCAGACTATTATTTTCTTGAGGCATTGACAAGAAAAATAAAATTAGATAGTTTGTAAGAACTTATACCATCAATTATAATTACAACCCTTTTCTCTATCTAATAGAGGAAGGGGTTTTTTTATTTGTTTTATAACGCACTGATTAAGTATGTGTTATTCTCTTTTTTTAGAACCAGCGTACATGCTGGGTATGGTAAATAAGAGTTTGAAGGCAATGTATTTAAACCTTCTAACTTTGGGTATCATTATTATTGGCTATCTTTTATTTAATGCAATGGTAAACAGCCTTATAGCAACAATATACCAGCTGTAAAAAAATAATGCCCTTCTTTCCATTGTATCTTATAAACCATCACATAGTATTCTTGGATATATATTGTTATATCTTCTGAAAGTTCTAATTTCAAGCGTTAAACTTCAAATCCTCGACTCAATATTTGAAAAACAAGCGTTGAACTTCAAATCTATGGCTTAATATTTGAAAAATAAGCGTTAAACTTTAAATCTACGACGAATGATTTGAAACTGATGAGGTGAAAGTCAAAATCCACCACGAAGGATTGAAGAAGAATGACTTAAAACTTGAATATACTGACGGAGTATTTTGGAAGTGATTCATCCTTAATAGTAATAAAAATTATTTGGAAAATTCTTTTTTACAATGTTCAAATACCCTTTAGTTTGCTATGAAATATTTTACTACATTGGCCAATAAAAAAAACCTCTCCTCTATTTGATAGAGGAAAGGTTCTTAGTGTGTGTTATTAGCTTTTTACTTTTTATTTATTCATA
>CAZIUT010000151.1:0-3821 GCA_964542545.1 uncultured Dysgonomonadaceae bacterium
TGTCAACTGTCAACTATCAATTAAAGAATTATGTTCGACTTAGATAGATGGTACGAAATATGGATTACAATTACGCACAACAAATCGCGTAGCTTCCTCACCGCCTTTGGCGTATTTTGGGGAATGTTTATGTTGGTTGTTATGGTGGGTGCAGGCAATGGTTTGTCCACAGGAATAAACTCGCAGATTGAAGGATTTGCGAGCAACTCTGCATTTTTCAACTCAAGTAGAACTACACTTCCTTACAAGGGTTTTCAGAAAGGTCGTTCGTGGAATATGCTCAACAGCGATATGCCAATATTGGAAGATAGAGTGACAGAATTGGAATACCTCTCGCCAATGCTATTTAGTGGTAGTAGCGATGATAATGTGGTGCGCAATGAGAAATCTGGTTCGTATACGGTGAAAGGCACTTATCCGGTGTATAACGAGATTGAGCGAAGTATTATGGAGTATGGTCGCTATATAAATGATATTGATATAAGAGAACGACGCAAGGTGTGTATATTGGGAACAAGGATATATGAAGTGCTTTTCAATGCTGGCGAAAATCCATTGGGGCAGCAGGTGAAGGTGAATGGTATCTACTTTACAGTGATTGGTGTGGCACGCAAAACATCTCAAGCAAACATTGGTGGCGACACAGACGAAACAGTTATCCTTCCATTTTCTACTATGCAACAAGCATTTAATCAAGGCAATATAATTCATTTCTTGGCTGCAACTGCTAAACCAGGGGTGAAGGTGAGGGTGATTCAAGATCAAATAGTGCAAACATTGAAAGAGATTCATCAAATTTCGCCCGATGACAAAGATGCTGTATTTAATATGAATATAGAAGAACAATTTACAATGTTCAACAACTTGGGCATTGGCATTGCCATGCTCATCTGGATTGTGGGACTGGGCACACTGTTTGCTGGTGCTGTGGGTGTGAGTAATATTATGTTGGTTACGGTGCGCGAGCGCACCAAAGAGATTGGTATAAGAAGAGCATTGGGGGCAACTCCAACAAATATAATTGGGCAGATACTGAGCGAGAGTATCGTTCTTACTGTATTGGCTGGTATTGGCGGCATTGTGGTGGGTGTGGGTGTGCTTTCGGCTGCAGGCATTGTATTGAGCCAAAGCGATCAGTTTTTTAAAGACCCACAAATAAGTTTTGGTGTGGGAGTACTTGCCCTCTTGGTATTGGTTGTTATTGGCACATTTGCGGGGTTTATACCTGCACAAAGGGCGATGATGATTAAACCTATTGAAGCAATTAGTGAAGAATAATTTTATTACTGATTAATTGTTAATGGGTTAGCAGTGAATAGCCAACAAGAAACAGGGATTACAAACAAATGAAAAAACGAAATATAACAACGGCTAAACAACAAACAAGATGAAGAAAGTTTTGAAAATTGCAGCGTTAGTATTACTGGCCTTATTGGTATTGTGGACTTTTGTGTTTCTTTGGAAAAAATCGAAACCAAAAGTAAAGAACTACCAAGTAGAGCAGGCACAGCATGCAACCATTGAGAAGAAAACTGTTGCTACAGGCAAGGTACAACCACGCAACGAGATTCTTATAAAACCTCAAATGTCTGGTATTATTGCCGAGCTATACAAAGAGGCGGGCGATAAAGTGCAGGCGGGCGATGTGATAGCCACAATTAAAGTTATCCCCGATATGGTTACGCTGAGCAGTGCCGAGTCGCGCCTAACACGTGCCAACTTGGTGTATGAGCAAAGCAAACGAAACTTTGAACGCGACAGCGTTTTGTTTGACAAAGATGTAATTTCGAGGGAAGAGTTTGAGAAGGTGAGATTGCAGTATAGAAACGACCGTGAGGAAATGAAATCGGCCGAAGACAATCTGAGCTTGGTGCGCGATGGATTGACTGCCCGCACTGCATCGTCGAGCAATACGCTTATTCGCTCTACTGTTACCGGAACTATATTGGATGTACCCATTAAAGTGGGTAACTCGGTTATTCAGTCTAACAACTTCAACGATGGAACTACCATTGCATCTGTTGCCGATATGAGCGATATGCTTTTTGTGGGAAAGATTGACGAAACGGAAGTAGGCAAAGTGATGGTGGGTATGCCCATGCAAATAACAATTGGTGCTATGCAGGACGAAAAATTAACAGCCGAGCTTGAATATGTTTCGCCTAAAGGTACTGAAGAGAGTGGCGCAATATTGTTTGAGATGAAAGCGGCTATGAAAATTCCATCGAATATATTTATACGAGCAGGATATAGTGCCAATGCTGAGATTATTTTAGACAAACGCGAAGATGTACTCACCATTCCCGAAAGTAGTGTTGAGTTTAGTGGCGATACTGCTTTTGTGTACTTGGTAACTAATCAAGCTCCGCAAGAGTTTAAACGTATTCCAGTGAAGATTGGCCTATCGGATGGTATAAAAATTGAGGTGACTGAAGGTTTGAAAGCGAATGATAATATTCGTGGCAACGAAATTATTGAAACTAAGTAAACAGAAATAGAACTTATGAAGACTAGATATATCCTATTCTTGCTAACTGTGGGCTGTAGTGTGTTTGTCCTATCTGCACAACAACAAGAACAACAACCATATACGTTGCAAGAGTGCATTGAAATAGCCCTCGAAAACAATAGAAACATAAAACAGCAAGAGCTAAACCGGCATCAAAAAGAAATTGCTTATAGCCAAGCACGTGCCGACTTGTTGCCAAACTTGAATGCATCGGCTGGGCAGAGCTTTGTATATGGTCGGTCTATTGGGTTGGATAATACGTATCAAAACACCAACTCGTCGCAATCATCTTTTAATATTAATAGTAACATTACACTTTTTGATGGGCTGAAAATGAAATACAACATAGACGCTCGCAAGGCCGAGATGTATATTTCGGAAGCCGACCTGGAGCGGATTCAAGATGATATAGTAATGAGCGTGTCAACTGCATTTTTGCAGGTATTGATGAACAAAGAGTTGGTGCAAATAGCGAACGATCAAATTGAGCTTACAAACACCAACCTGTTGCGGATGAACGAACTGGTGAATAGTGGCAAGATTGCAAAAGGAGAGTTGTATGAGCTAGAAGCGCAATTGGCAAAAGAAGAGTTTAATGAGATACAAGCAGCCAATAATCTGAAGCTCTCTTTGCTTGATTTGGCACAAATAATGGAATTGGAGAATTTTGAAGGTTTTGATGTGGTTGTTCCTAATGATATGTTGGTGAACGAAGGTTTGTTGCTCTCGCCCGCTGCTATTTATGAATCGGCATTGACAGCACGTCCCGAAATACGTGGTGCACAATATCGCGTAGCGAGTAGCGAGAAGGAGATACTGATTGCCAAATCGGCCTACTATCCTTCGTTGAGTTTTGGTGCATCGATGGGAACTGGCTATTATAATATGAGTGGGTTTGACAATGAAACATTTAGCACCCAATTGAAAAACAACAGAAGCACTTCGCTCGGTTTTAGTTTGAGCATTCCTATCTTCAATAAATTTCAAATTAGAAACAGTGTGAAGAATGCACAAATAGCACTAGAATATAGCAAGCTAGAGGTTGATAAAACCAAGATTGAACTGCGCAAGCGAATTGAACAAGCATTCTATAATGCTATTGGAGCAGAAAGCCGTTGGCAAGCTGCTCAGAAGTCTGAATTGGCTAGCCGCGAGGCTTATCGTTTTGCGGAACAAAAATATGAGAATGGAAGGGGTACTTCTTTTGAACTGTCGCAAGCTAAGAGCAACTTGGCCAATGTATTGTCAGATCAAACACAAGCTAAATATGAATATATGTTTAGGATGAAGATATTGGAGTTGTTAAAAAACT
>CAZIUT010000151.1:3921-5116 GCA_964542545.1 uncultured Dysgonomonadaceae bacterium
AAAACCATACTATCAACAATGTTGCTCTTTGTAGTTGTTACATCGTGCACATTAGCACAAAAAAGAGAGATAATTGAAAAGCACTACTCCATTCAATCATTTACTAGAGTAGAAGCTGATATTGTAGGTAATATTATCTACACACAGTCAAACAATGTGAGTGTACACACCGAAGGCGACAAAGAATTGGTGGATAGATTATTGATAACAGAAAAGAATGGTGTGTTGAAACTTGAATTGAAAAGAAAACGGAAAATTAAAGGTAAAAAGAAACTCACCGTTTATATAAGTTCGCCCGCTATTGAAAGTATTAATATGGATGGTGTAGGAAGCTTTAATTTGAACGGTGTTGTTGCTGCAGATAATTTGATTATTGATTTTGAAGGTGTTGGCAATTTTGAAGCAATGGAGCTACAATGCGTAAGCATAAAAGCTAGTTACGAGGGAGTTGGCAATTTAAAACTGGGCGGAACAACTGACTATTTAGAGATAACATCAGAAGGTGTGGGTAGTGTGAATACTCAAAAGCTACAAGCTAAGAATGTTATTGTAAGAGCAGGAGGTGTTGGAAGTGTTAAATGCTTTGCATCCGATAGTATTGATCTGAGCAACACTGGTGTGGGCAGCATTACCTATTACGGAAAGCCTGTGGTGAAAAACTTGAAGAACTCTGGTATTGGTAAAATAAAGGGTGTAAAATGATAAGCATCTGATGTTTAAATTATTGTAGCCACGTGTTGCAAGTTGACCGTTATAAAAACAAAAGCAAAACTCAAAATTCACGATATGGTGAAACTCTACTGTTATTCTGATACAGTAGTGAAGAAGCTTTTGAACCTTTCTAGACTGCCGTTCGCACCTATTTTCAAATCGATATGCTGCATAACAAAATGAACTACATCAGTATTACAAACGAGGAGGCAGTGCGCAATTGCCCTTAAATGATATAATACAATAGCTTGGGGCATTGTCCTAAATAACCGTTTACAGCACTACCAAAGGCCCTGAAAAGGACGCAAGAAGCCCAAAAGTGGGCCTTTGTATTAAATTGCAACAAATGAGCACCCCCTATTATTAATCGTTTACATATATACTAATGAAAATGTGATGAATAATGCGGGTTAATCATCAATTACCCCGCATCTACCATTTCTATTGCCATCTAAAGCAAGAAAGAACATTAAACTTCAATCTG
>CAZIUT010000152.1:0-5103 GCA_964542545.1 uncultured Dysgonomonadaceae bacterium
CTGATTTCTCTAGCAGATACAATGCATCGCGTGCACCCATACCATAAACATTGGGAACTAAATTGTCTATCAAAGTAAGAGGCGCAGCTCTATAGCCTGTACTATCGTTCTCTACTTGCACCCAAAGAATATCTTTCTCAATAACGTTTGAGTCAAATCCCAACTCTTTCAGTATTTTTTGATTTTTGACCCAAATGCCATTTTTTATTGCTGGATTTTTCAACACAGTGGAGTCCACTTTGCAGTCCTCTGCCATTAAACGAGTAGTTCTTACATATGTTTGCTCAGCAATATTTTTAAAGACCATACCTGCCATACCACCGCCAGAAGGAATGCCTTTGGGTTTACGTATACCAACAAAACAAGTATACTTAGGTTCGTCTGCTGGGAAATATCCACAAAACGAAACAAAATGACCGCTATATGCACCACCAGAAGCAATCTGAGCTGTGCCTGTTTTTCCAGCAATTGGGAAAAACTCTGATTCAACAACCCTTGCAGTGCCTCTTTCTATAACACCTTTCAACATGTCGTGAATAATATCTATAGACTCTTGTGATGCTATGGATGAATTAACAACTTCTGCTTCAACCTTTTTTGTAAGCTTACCATCTTTGTAAAACTCTTTAGCAATAAAAGGTTTCAACATTTTTCCTTTATTTGCCAAAGCATTGTAAAACATAAGTAAATAAATAGGTGGCACTTGTGTTTCATATCCAAAAGACATCCACGCAAGCGTTGTCTTCGACCATGGGTTAGCCTTATCATCGGGATGACGTATTTGCGATGTACCCTCTATTCCAAGCAGAGGAACATCCCAATTCAAAGTTTTAGTTAAACCCATTTTATCAATACGTTCAGTAAATTTCTTGGGGTTATCTTCATATGCTTTCAAAGCAATTTTCGTCATCACAATATTAGAAGATACTTCTATTCCCTCCTTCACTGTCAAATAACCTCTATCTTCACCTCTTGTCCAATAATGATCGCGCACTACGCGTCTATTGTAAGTAAACAAACCTGTACCTACATGAAACGAGTCTGTTGGATTAATAGCACCATCTTCAAGTGCTGCAAGCACAGTTATAGGCTTAAATGTTGAACCAGGCTCATTCATATATGAAAACACATTAGGGTTACCCTCAGCATACACCCCTGTTCTTATCCTATCTAAATTTACGATACCCTTTATCTCTCCAGTTTTCACCTCCATTATAACAGCACAACCTGACTCAGCATCTATCTCAATGAGTTTGTTGCGCAATGCTCTTTCAGATATATCTTGAATATCAGCATCAAGTGTAGTCACTATATCATAACCATCCTGTGCAGGGATTTCAACTACATCCATCCACCGGCCTTGAATTTTCTGACGATTTTTAACACCTGGAACGCCCCTTAACAATGAGTCGAACTTCAGCTCTATACCACTAGCTCCCCCCTTGCTCATATCACCATATATACTACCAACTGTTCGTGCAGCTAACGATCCAAAAGGTTTTTTGCGATAATTTTTTGGTTCCGCTATTAAACCACTTTTATTTGCCCCTTTATTAAAAAAAGGTAGTTTCTTGATTTCTTTAAGTTCAACATAGGATATATCACGCTTTATAAGGCGCACATAACGTGTGCGTTTTCTTACTTTTTTGTCAATCCCCTTTGCTATATTCAATTCTATTTGTTTTTGCTCATCCTCTCGTCGTTTGTAATTATTCAACAAGTGTGCTCGATACTGACTAGGAGTTCTCTCGCCAAACATTGCAGACAATCCTTTCGAAAGAGAATCAACATACATCACAAGCATATCTTTCTCTAATCCATCTGCCCAAAAATCCATATAGATACCATAAAGAGGCTGACTTGATGCAAGCAATTTACCATCATGTGTAAAAATATTCCCGCGTGTTGGCGAAATCACCCTATCACGAATAACGGTTTCTTTTTCACCTACTTCACGCCATTTTTCACCCTCCGAAGTAAAAACAATTTTGCCAGCAGAGAAAACAATAAGTCCCCCCATCAGTATCATCACAACTACGATAATACCATACCGATTTAAAATTTCCCTTTTCCTATTTGCACGTTTAAGCATTATATCCTCCTTCTCATTTCTTTATGTAATAAATGGGCTCGTTAGATATCTTAATTTGTAAACCATATCCTTCAATTAGCTTTTCTATTTCAGTTTGTCTACTTGCCTCAGTAAGACTCGATGAAATAGTAAGCGATTCATACTTCACATCTATCAATTCGCGCTGCAGTCTTTCAATTTCCGACATTTTATGCAAATAAGTATATCGGTGACTAATAAAAACAAAAACAATGATAAGCAAAATAACAAAAAAGCGCATGTTATTTACAATGAAGCTCTCTGCAAGAATATCTCCACCAAATACATGAAAAAACGATTTTTTTACTTTACCAAACTTCATAATTATCTAAATTTTCTCAGCAATTCTGAGTTTTGCACTCCTTGAGCGCGGGTTTACTCGCTGTTCCTCCACAGAAGGAATAATAACCTTACGGTTTATAATCTTCAAGTTAGTTAAAGGATTTCCGTAAAAATCCTTTTCAATCTTACCTTCGATATTCCCTGAACGAAAAAAGTTTTTAACTATCCGGTCTTCTAATGAGTGATAGGAGATAACACTCAATCTACCACCAACCTCCAAACACTCAATTGACTGTTGCAATAAATCAGACAAAGCACTCAACTCTTTATTAACCTCTATCCGAAGAGCTTGAAAAGCTTGAGCCAGCAGCTTCTTTTCCTTATCTCTATAAGCAAAACGGTCCATTATTTCAAGAAACTCATTAACAGTTGTAATGGGCTTCTTTTGCCTTGCAAAAACAATAGCCGATGCAATCTTCCGCGCCATGCGCAACTCTCCGTACAAATAAAACACATTAGACAACTGATCCTCCTCATAATTATTTAGAACATCAGCTGCTGTTAGTTTTGCTGAGCGATTCATTCTCATGTCCAGCTGACTATCGAAGCGAAAAGAAAAACCACGCTTCTCATCATCAAAATGATGAGACGACACTCCCAAGTCTGCGAGTATACCATCCACTTTTTCCACCTGATAATATTGTAAAAAGTTGCTCAAATACCTAAAATTGCTACGCACAAAAATAAAACGGTCATCCTGCAACACATTTAGATAAGCCTCTTCATCTTGATCAAAACCATACAACCTACCGTTGTTGTCCAAACGTGATAAGATTTCTTTAGAATGTCCTCCACCACCAAAAGTAACATCAACATATGTTCCACTAGGCTGAATATTCAACCCATCTATACTCTCTTGCAACAAAGCTGGTATGTGATAATCCGTCATAAAAGATCCTATTAAAAATTATTCCATTAGTTCCTGAATTTTTTCAGCAAAATCCTCAGGCTCCAAAAGAGGCTTATCTAACTTATCCTTAGCCCAAATTTCAATTGTATTGTCCACTCCTAAGAAGCGAACATGCGTATCAATCCCCACAAGCTCTAAGTACCTCCTTGAAACGAGAATTCTCCCACTACCATCCATTTCTATACGCTCAGCATCTAGAACAAATTGACGAAAAACTTGTTGCTCTACCATATTCCATTTATTGAGCTTACTACGCAACATATCTATTTCTTCTTCCCAAACTGATCCTGGATAAAGCACTAAACAATCTTGAAAAATATCCTTACGCAAAACAAACCATTCTTCGCCTCGCAGCTGGAAAAGCTTTCTAAATGCAGCAGGTACAAAAACACGCCCCTTTGCATCGACCTTCGCTTCAAAATTTCCTAAAAACTGATCCATTAGCCTACTGTATTAGCACTTTATAATTGATACCTGCTGTAAAATTACTAAAATTATCCACTTCCCCCCACTTTTCAACACTTTATTTACTAAAAAGTTATCAACAATTGCATTTATCTTTATAAAACTCTCATTTACATAAAGTTAAAACAACAATAAACATGACACAACTTAATAAAAAAGACCTGTAACTTACAACACATTCATAAAATAAAGTAAAAGCTCCACAATATTTACTCAATAACTGAGAGTTTATTATATTTGTATGATTAATTGAAATTTAACGATAATATAAACGGAAGTATAGAAAACTATGAATCACAAAGAGCCTAAAAAGCTTGATATCGATGCCGTACTCAAATCCAAAGCAAAGAACCACTACAATAAAATCCCAAAAGTAGCTATAAACTACCTAAAACGAAAAGTTCATCAAGATGAATTAAATCATATTATTGAAACTTATCATGATAAGTATGGTTCTGATTTCATGAAAGCATGTGTTGACTATTTCAACCTAACACTTCACATAAAAGGCGAGGAGAACATTCCAAAAACAGGAAAGTTTGTCTTTGTGAGCAATCATCCTCTAGGTGGACTTGATGGCATTTGCTTAGCTGCTGTTTTAGGAGATAAATATGACAAGAAAATAAAATACTTAGTTAATGATATATTATTAAATATTGAAAACTTAGAATCTATTTTTGTTCCCATAAACAAGCATGGCTCACAAGCAAAAGATTCGGTAAAAGCAATGAACGATGCTTACGCTTCTGACAATCAAATAATAACTTTTCCGGCAGGATTATGTTCACGGAAACAAAATGGACAAATAAAAGACCTCCAATGGGCTAAAAGCTTTATTGTAAAAGCCAAGTCATATAAAAGAGACATCATTCCTGTACATTTTGAAGGAAAGAACTCCAATTTTTTTTACAACTTATCAAACCTAAGAATGAAAATTGGTGTTAAACTCAACATCGAAATGCTATATTTAGCAGATGAAATGATGAAAAAGAAAAACGCTGAGTTTACAATTACATTTGGCAAACCCATTTCATGGCAATCACTCAACAATAGCAAGACTCCTTTACAGTGGGCACAAGAGATTAAAAAGTCTGTTTACACTTTAAATCAGATTTGAAAGAAGAAAGATGAAAAAAATTATAGATCCAATTGATAAAAACTTAATTAAGAGCGAACTTACAAAGGACAAATTAATGCGCTCTACAAATAGAGCTAACAACAAGCTTTATATATTTACACATCACGACTCCCCAAACCTTATGTTGGAAGTAGGCCG
>CAZIUT010000153.1:0-5045 GCA_964542545.1 uncultured Dysgonomonadaceae bacterium
TTGTGTATGGTGTGGCTTTTGATTTTTTCAATATTTCGGGTTCGTTATATGTAGAACAAGAAACAAGTCACTCTATCCGTTCAAGTGCACAAGGATTGTTTATGATTATGACCAATGGGTTTGGTGCTTTTATAGGTTCTTATGTTGCTGGTTATATAGTGGACAAATTTGAATGGCCCAATGCTTGGTTTGTATTTACGGCCTATTCTGTAGTGGTGATGATACTGTTTGCTATTCTTTTTAAATACAAACATGATCCACAGCAACTGAAAAGGCAATTGGCTAAATAAGATAGATGGATTGACTAGCTATTTTAAATATATATATAATAATAAAGCAGGCCGAAGTTTGATGAAAACTATCGGCCTGCTTGTTTTTAATCTTGATGATATTGTTTAAATCTGCAAACGATAGTTTGCTCTTATTGCTTTTCTATGTTTTCTTTTGTGGTTGGCCCATGAACAATCAATTCTGCAATATCATTCACTTCCATTTCATCAATAAAAACCACACGATTATCCCCTGTCTCAGATGTTCGGCCATGGTAAACACACAACATTTTACCATTTGGAGAAATTGTCATTGAATTATGTCCAGTTCCTGTAACAATTCCTCCTTGAGCAATATTTTTTTGAAGAACTGGATTATTGTCAGCTTTTGTAAATAGACCTAATGGTGTGTTAGCCGTTGCATAACCTACTGCATAGTTCTCTCCATCAAAATAATTTGCTGAATACATCATATAATAGGTTTCATTTTCTTTGAAAATATAAGAGCCTTCAGTCCAACGACGGTTTATTTCACCCGAGGTAACTGAGCGACTTTCCCATTCTGCTTGTTTGTCATTCATCGACAAAGGAGGGCGTAACAACAGTTGAGGTTCACCAATAATTCTCGAGAAATCAGGCTCCATTTCTACACCATAAATCCAACTCTCTTCAATTTCATCAAATAATTCTTCATTACGTGCCCAGTCTGCAACTTCGCTCTCAACCGGATGTTTGTAGCAACAGCGCGATTAGTACAGATATACCTTGTTGTTTTCGAACAGTAAGCTCCCATCGTGGGATATCCAGGATCAACAAATGGGACGGTTATAGAGGTCTTTGTAAGGACCTGTGGGTGTGTCAGAAACAGCAACACCAATGCGGAAGTTTTCTAGCTCATTTGTGGGATTTTCACGCCAATTCGCACTAAATACCATGTTAAACTTATTCTCTATTTCATATAATTAGGCAGCCCAAAAATTATCAACACTCCATGAGCTGTCAGTGTTGCCCTGATATATTCTGCCCTCGTCAATCCATTCTTTCAAGTCTATAGATGAATACATTTTAAATCCATCTTTTACCCCCCCTGTTCCAATTATATAATACATTCCATTGGAAGCTTTCAATATATATGGATCGCCAAACTCTTCCGGAAGTGGATTGTTAAAGTTGAGTCTTGCTTTTTCAGTTGTTGTATCTTTAGATTTGCAGTCTATCAATAAGGAGCTTAAAAAGATAGTGTGAATAAAGAATTTCAACTTCATAAGATTTTTATTTTGAAATTCTACTTCTTAGCATCCCATTCGTAATCGATATACTCCCAACTGAAGTTATTGTTGTTGTCAATCTCGACAAGCAGAAAGCCTTCTTCTGTTCCATGAAAGGCACCGTTCCACCAACTCGCAGAAACAGCACCACCTGTTAAGAACTGCACTCCCTGCAGCTTTATTTCTTCATGAATATGCTGATGTCCTTGGAGAGCCATTTGTAAATTGTGGGTTTCAAATGTTTTAAGCAGCTCTTTGTAATTAGAAATAACATCTACAAAAACGTATTTATTTTCTACCAGTGGATAGTAGAGCGAGTAAAATGGCACATGGGTAGAAACAACTATGGGCGTTTCTGTTGATATATCTTTCAGTTCGCTTTGTATCCATTTTATCTGCTCTTCTCCAACAACATAACCTGTGTCTCCACCACTCTGAACAGAATTGAGAATAAAAAAACGGATGCCTTTAGCTTCAAAAGTATAATAAGACTCTTTGAAATATTTCTTAAATAACTCATCTCCATTGACAAATTCGTTACCTTTATCTTTATCCCAGTAGCGATCATGGTTTCCTATTGTAGGATAGTAAGTATGTCCGGTTGAATCGAGTGTTTGTTTTAGTACAGTGTAAAGACTGTCTGCCTCTTCTTTGCTAATATAATTGGATGACATACCACTCACATCTACATGGTCGCCTCCTGTTATAATAAAATCCACACCAAATTCTTTGGTTTTATCCAAAGCTTGTTTAAATCCTTCCAAACCTTCACCATGGTTGTTTTTGTTTAAATGAATGTCAGTTAGAAAAGCGAAACGGAGCTTCTTCTCTGTGGGCTGGGCTATTAGTGTAAAAGAAAGAACAGCCAAAAATAATAATAAATAAATTCGTTTCATACTGTGTTTGTTTAGTGCGTTTAATGTCTTTGTATAATATATGTATTGTTGTAATGGTAGTTTGAAGAGTTTGTCTTCTTTAATAGCTACAATAGCATATTTCTTCTCTTTGACGGAATGGAACAAAGATAGCTAAAAAATTAAACACTATAATAGATTTAATGGCTGCCAACCTAAAAATAAAAAGGGCGAAAGTTTTCAACAACTTTAGCCCTTTTATCTTTATAGTAGCGTGTTTATAAGAAACACTTCATTTGTTTACTCTTCTACAGTTTCTTCAACCTCTTTGGGCATCATGCTCACTACTATTTCATTTTCTTGATCTAGTAATTCTTTCACAAACTCTTTCACATCGTCCATTGTTATAGAGTTCAATGTCGAAAGATAATCTGAATGATTGTTTTCGTTATAGAAATAGTAGGTATCAAGAGTTCCAAGCCAATAGCTATTTTGCTTTATGCTTTCGCTATATTTCTTGTTCATAAACTCTTTCACTTTATTGAAATCTTCTTCACGGGGTCCGTTCACCGCAATGTCTTTCAGCTCTTTGTGAACAATAGCATTTAAGTGCTCCATCTTAGCTGGATCTGTATCGTAGATAATTTGCAGAATTGTTTGATTCTGTGGATAGCGAGAAATGCTTCCTCTTGACGAAACACCATAAGTGCCACCTTCGTCTTCGCGAACTTTCTCAGTGTAAACAATATCTAATATTTGATCAAACACACTCATTGTGATTCTGTTTTTCTGTGTTCTCTCCATTTCTCCTGAGAATACATTAAATACAGATGCTTTTGGATTTTGCATCTCTTGTTGGAATATGTTTGTTTTTACCCCCTTTGTTATATCCATTGGTACATGTAGGAATTCTCCTTCTGTAGCCTCTCCTGGCAGAGATGCAAGATAAGTTAGCACAGCAGGCTTGATAGCTTCTTGGTCTATGTTACCTACAAATGTGAGAACAAAGCTTCCTGGATTTAAGAAAGATTGTTTATACATAGTCATGATTTTATCATAATCTATTTTTTTCAAATCATCTAGCTTAAGACGCGTCGTTAACGGGTTGTCTCCATATAATGTATGGCTAATTGCATCGCTAAAAGCAGTGTTAGGCTCAGCCTCTGCATTTTTTAATGCCGCTTCCATTCTTTGTATAAAAGAATCGAAAGCATCTTGGTCTTGGCGAGGAGCTGAGAAATATAGATAAACTAGTTGCAACATAGTTTCAAAATCTTTGATAGATGATGAACCGTTAAATCCTTGTGAGGTTAGTCCTATAGTTGGTCTTACTGAAGCAGTTTTTCCAGCCAATACTTTGCGTAAGTTTACTGTGCTGAAATTACCAACACCGCCCAATGTCATAATGTCACTCATAACTTTGGCGTTTAATGGGTCTTGCATAGCATACTGCGAATATCCTCCTGTACTTGAGGCAGTCATCATTATCTCATCGTCTTTGAAATCTGTTTCTTTCAAAACAACTCTCATGCCGTTTGATAGTGTCCAAACTGTTGTTCCTAATTCTTCGTTAGTTTCAGTCTTTGCTATTTCTCCTTGTGCAGGAGGTGTAACTATGAGGGGTTCGTCAGAAATTTCTTCAGCATATGCTTCAATCTCTTCAGCTTTTGTACGCTCTACAAGAGCCAAGACTTCTTCTTCTGTTGGATATACCAAACTTTCTTTTTCGGGACCCGAAATAGAGATAACCATGTTCTTGTCTTGAATCATTTGAGCTATAGACTGGTTGATAACTTCTAAGGGTATATTTGGTGCAACCATTTGTATCATGTTGTGTTGATACTCAATGCCAGGGAAGGGTTCGTTGTTTGTAAAGCTATTTACATACTCTTGAGAGTAAACACGGTTTGGTTGTTTTTCTCTGTTGTTGTAAGCATTTTCGTATGTTTTCAATGTGTTTTCGCGCGCTCTTTCATACTCAGACTCTGTGAATCCAAATCTTTTCATGCGTTCAGTTTCGCGAATCATAGCACCTATAGCATCTTCTATTTTATCGTCAGCCGATACAGATGCTACTGTCCATGCGTCTTTAGTTTTTGCAACAAAAAACGGACCGTCAAAAGCATAAGCTCCTAAGAAAGGAGAGTTTGGTTTTTGAGTTATTTCTTGAAACCGATCGTTTAACATGCTTGAGGCTACACTTTTGATATAGTCTAAAACAAATCCTGCTTGCGATAATTTAATTTCGTCAGGTAGTGGTTCGTGTTTGTAAAAAATCATCAGGCTTGTGCTGGTCGATTCTTTGTCAGTAGCAATAGAAACTATTGTTTCTTCATTGTCTGGAACCCCATAGTATACCCTTTCAGCAGCATCAGGAGCAAGCTCTATTTTTGAGAATAACTCTTTTACCTTTTCTTCTACTTTGTCCACATCTATGTCGCCTACAATGATGATTCCTTGCAAATCGGGACGATACCACTTTTCGTAGTAGTCGCGAATTTCTTGGTGTTCAAAGTTGTTGATAACATCAATATTCCCGATGGGCAGACGATTTGCGTACTTACTATCTTTATACATTACAGGAAGCATTTTTTCCCATAAGCGCGATTGTGCACCGCCTCTGGTTCTCCACTCTTCTCTAATTACTCCGCGCT
>CAZIUT010000154.1:0-159 GCA_964542545.1 uncultured Dysgonomonadaceae bacterium
GGGTTGAAAATAACAGTTAAGTGTTTTAAGTCTGGGCAATAAGATTTAATATCTTTACCTAGCTGTGCAGCAATTTCTGCATTACCTTTCAATAGGTCTTCACGTGTCATACCATCTTTACGTGGTGCACCACCCGAAGAAATCATATATTTTGTATCG
>CAZIUT010000154.1:169-5035 GCA_964542545.1 uncultured Dysgonomonadaceae bacterium
TACAATTGTAAGTTTGTCGTTTGTCAAAAAACTCATAATAAATTTATTTTATAGAGTTTATTTTATTCTATCGTCATTTGGACATCAAATTTACACATTCTTATCTAGAATTTAGTAATATAAATCTCCAATTAATCTAAATTTTTTAATTTAATGGGAAAAAGAAAGGATGAAGTAGAAAGTAGTATGGTGTGTCGTTTGTATTTAGCATTAAAAGCTCATATAGCAACCTTCAGACACCAATTAGAACTTACCTCTTATAATAAACTCCATGATACAGTAAGCCCAGCCATAACAATTGAAACCATACTCATGAGTTTAATTAAGATATTGAGAGACGGTCCCGAAGTATCTTTAAATGGATCGCCCACCGTGTCGCCCACAACTGTTGCATTGTGCGTTTCGCTGCCCTTGCCACCATAGTTGTCCATCTCTACATATTTCTTAGCATTGTCCCAAGCACCTCCTGCATTTGCCATAAACACAGCCAAAACAAAACCCGAACCTAATCCTCCAGTCAACAGCCCCATAACACCTGCAACTCCTAGAAAAAGACCTACTACTATAGGAATGACAATGGCTAATAGTGATGGGAGCAACATTTCGCGCTGTGCACTTTTTGTGGATATTTCAACACAGCGAGCATAATCTGGCGTGCCTGAGCCATCTAAAATACCTTTTATTTCTCTGAATTGTCTGCGAACTTCCTCTACCATTTCCTGTGCAGCTCTACCAACAGCATTCATGGTGAGACCGCAAAACAGAAAAGCCATCATTGAACCTAAAAATACACCAACAATAACTTTTGGATTCATTAGTGTTACTTGATAATAGTTCATAAAGTCGGCAAAGTTTGCATCGGCAGTGTTCATTAGCGCCCCATCAGCAAAAGTTAGTACATCCTGCCCCAATCGCATAAGTCCTATCTTTATCTCTTCTATATAAGAGGCAAGTAGAGCAAGTCCTGTTAAAGCAGCCGAACCAATAGCAAAACCTTTTCCAGTGGCGGCTGTAGTATTACCCAACGAGTCGAGAGCATCTGTACGTTCTCTCACCTCAGGTCCTAAGCCGCTCATCTCTGCATTGCCACCCGCATTGTCGGCAATAGGCCCATAAGCATCTGTTGCCAATGTAATACCTAGCGTAGATAGCATACCCACAGCAGCAATGCCTATTCCATAGAGCCCGAGACTAAGATTTGTGCCACTAACTAGGTGTTGCGTATCAAAACCGATAGCGCACAAGTAAGAGAAAATGATAGCTAAAGAAATGGCTAATACCGGAATGAATGTAGATATCAAACCTGTTCCTATTCCAGAAATTATAACTGTAGCCGGACCAGTTAAACCGCTCTTAGCAATCTTTCTAGTAGGATTGAAGGAGTGAGAGGTGTAATACTCTGTTCCTTGACCTATAACAATACCAGCTAACAAACCAGAGATAACAGAAAAAGAGAGCCCCATCCAGTTTTCAAAACCTAATGTATAGAATATACCAAATGTGGCAATTGCAATAAGAAAAGCACTTGTATTTACCCCTTTATTGAGGGCACTCATTAGTTGCTTCATATCAGCATCGTCTTTAGTTTTCACTAAATAGATTCCTAATATGGAAAGAAATACTCCCACTGCTGCAATTATCATAGGTGCAAACACAGCATTTCTCTGCATAGCTGGATCGATATGAGCTGCATAAGCAGATGCACCAAGAGCTGCTGTTGCTAAAATAGAACCACAATATGACTCGTAAAGGTCGGCCCCCATACCAGCAACATCGCCCACATTATCGCCCACATTATCTGCAATAGTTGCAGGATTGCGCGGGTCGTCTTCCGGAATACCAGCTTCAACCTTTCCAACCAAATCAGCTCCTACGTCGGCAGCCTTAGTATATATACCTCCACCAACACGCGCAAAAAGTGCTTGTGTGGATGCTCCCATACCAAAGGTGAGCATGGTGGTGGTTATCATAATCATCTTATAAGATGCATCGACACCATCAACAAAGTAATCGAGAATAATATACCACACAGAAATATCGAGCAGAGCCAAACCTACCACAACAAGACCCATAACAGCTCCAGATCTAAAGGCTAGTTGCAAACCTTTGTTGAGCGAATGTCGTGCAGCATTTGCTGTGCGAGCCGAGGCGTAGGTTGCAGTTTTCATCCCAAAGAAGCCTGCTAAACCAGAAAAGAAGCCTCCCGATAGAAAGGCAAAAGGAACCCAGTTGTTTTGCAAGCCAAAATAAGCCATCACTGCAAACACTAGTGCCATTACTATAAATACTATTGTTACAACTTTATATTGTTGTTTGAGATACGACATTGCACCATCGCGCACGTGTTGTGCAATTTTTATCATTTGACTGGTGCCCTCACTCTCCTTCATCATACTTCTGAAGAAGTAATAGGCAAAAAACAACGCTACTAATGATGCTAAAGGAACTAAATAAAAAAGATTCATACTATCAATATTTAATTAAGTTTTAACAATAACGTGACACTGGAATACAAATATGCAACTTTATTTCAGGAATATAAAACTTTATTGTGATAATTATTTATTAGCACACTACAGCTATTAACATTTATGCATAAACTAATGCTTTTATCAACATCATTACTGAGCAGAGTATATCACCATGACTCAACCTATAAATAACCTTTAAAGAGCATCTGTTTCATTTTTATTCTCTATTTTTACAGTTAAACTGTTTTATCAGATGATATGAGAGAATTTTATTATGAAACTGTTACAAGCACTACACACAGGTCTAGAGCTTGATCTCACAAACAGCTCTAATGTGATACTTATACCCCAAACAAGTGACATATAAGTGATGGTGCTAGATTAGGTACGGGTGTATATTGTAATTTGTTGCAATTGTCTCTAGGGATAGAGCATACAGACGGTATATATAAAAGCATTCCTTGAAAAAGCTTTGAAGAAACTATAGGATTAACACTAATAAAACACTCTTTTGCTTCAAGTATTAAATAAGAATGATTGAAACAAAGTTATACTTACACATTGGATATGAAAAATATAAAATTATACACTAATAGAGAAGAGAAGGCAAACTATCTGACCCATGCATTTGGTGTTTTAATGGCAATTGTTGGGACCTATATTTTAGTATCTAAAGCCAGTGCGGCAAGTAATAATTGGGCAATATTGGCACACTCCATTTTTGGGTTTGGGATGCTCATTTGTATGTTATCGTCCACTATCTACCACTATGTACAAGAGCCCAAAACAAAAAGAATACTCCGACATTTCGACCACGCAAGCATATATGTATTGATTGCAGCTAGTTATTCGCCTTTTTCACTGATATTGCTACGCCAAGAGGGCATGTGGGGATGGTCGCTCTTTATATTAGTATGGCTAATTGCAATAGTTGGGATAGGATTTAATTTCAGGCCCATTAAAAAAAACAGCCATTTGAAAACAGCATCGTATGTATTAATGGGAATGAATGTACTTGTTGCAATAAAACCAACTATTAGAGTAGCAATAGAGAATGAATGTCTTCCGGTATTGTATTGGCTGGCAGCTGGTGGTGTGTTCTATATTATTGGCTCTGTTGTGTATGCAATGGCTAAGAAAGAGTTTGTGCACACCGTGTTTCATGTTTTTGTGCTGCTTGGGTTAGGAAGTCATATTATATCGGCTTATTTGATCCCTGTATAAAATAAAGATGGATGGCAAAAGAGCTTTTTCTTTTGCCATCCACTGTATATTAGTTTACTTTTAAATAAATTATACTAGAATAGAACTCTAATCTAATTCGTCCATTTGCTTATCAAACCACGATTTTATATCATCTTTGCTTTTACCAGTTTTGTCTTGCAATTTTCCGTAGAGTTCATCTTCTTTTCCTTCAACATAAATTAGGTCGTCATCGGTAAGATTACCCCATTGTTGTTTTGCTTTTCCTTTTAACTGATTCCACTTTCCTTTAAATCTTAAATCATCCATGTCTACTAATTTTAATTGTTATTTTTCTTATAGTACACTAATAGAACATGAGGCATCAGATTTTGGTTCACACTCTTAACAAACCTTAGATTAACGGTATTAAAATTCAGAAGTAAAGTGAAAAGCAATGTTTTTAAAGTCTTGTTGAGCCATCATCAACATATAGTTCGACTCAGCCAAAAACACATCTCTACCCTGCTTGTCTTTAGCCATGTATTGATATTTACGTTTTTTGAAATCTTCTAACTCCTCCGCGTTGTCACTTTCAATCCAACATGCTTTAAACAGATTAATAGGTTCCCAACGACACTGAGCACCATATTCATGCAACAATCGATACTCAATAACCTCAAACTGAAGTTGCCCAACTGTTCCAATAATCTGACGACCATTGAATTGGTTTGTAAAAAGCTGAGCCACACCTTCGTCCATCAACTGCTCTATACCTTTATGCAATTGTTTCGACTTCATTGGGTCGGCATTTTCAATGTATTTAAACATCTCTGGTGAGAAGCTAGGCAATCCTTTGAAGTGCAAATCCTCGCCTGACGTTAGTGTATCGCCAATTTTAAAGTTACCCGTATCAGGCAAACCAACTATATCACCAGCATAAGCTTCGTCTAGAATCTCTTTTTTCTGTGCCATAAAAGCAGTAGGCGAAGAGAAACGCATCATTCTATCGAAACGAACATGCTTATAATTGACATTTCGCTCAAATTTACCTGAACAAATTCTCAAAAAAGCAATTCGCGAACGATGGTTAGGATCCATATTGGCATGAATCTTAAATACAAAACCACTAAACCCATCTTCATAAGGATCAACCTCACGCTCTTCAGCAACTATTGGGCGAGGCGATGGTGCAATATTAACAAAACAGTCT
>CAZIUT010000155.1:0-4959 GCA_964542545.1 uncultured Dysgonomonadaceae bacterium
ACTTATCTGTGAATCTTTGAGTGGGCGACTTTTGTGTTTGTGCCTCATTTACCAATGTTATCAATCGAGACAATGTGGTATCTTTACTCTCTTTAATTACTTTCAATTCTAAAGAACCGCTTCCGTTTATTGTTCCAGAGTAAACCCTATTCTCACTACTAATATCTTTTTCTTTAGAATAATCTATATTGCTATCTACAACGGGGATTTTGTCTACAGGAATACTCTCACCCGTGATAGATGATTGATCAACACTACTCTGCCCTTGAATTACAACAGCATCGACAGGAATTTTACTATCGGGTCTCACAACAATTATATCATTAACTTTCACTTTGTCAATATCTACTTCCTCGGTTTTCCCGTTTCGTTTTCTTAAAGCAGTTTTGGGGGCAAGCTCTGCCAACGCTTCAATAGATTTCTTTGCTTTGTTCATAGCATGGTGCTCCAATGCATGTCCGAGGCTAAACAAGAACAACAGTAATGCACCCTCAACCCATTTACCTAAAATAGCAGCGCCAATAGCAGCAACCATCATCAAAAAATCTACTTCAAAGCCACCATTCGACACCCTCTTTAGTGCTTCTTTTGTTGTAAAGAAACCTCCAAAAAAGTAAGAACCTATATAAAAAGCAATACTAGTCCACAATGGAACAGTTGCAATAAAAGAGATGCCAAAACCAATAGCTAAGAGAACACCCGATATGATTGAAAATATCAATTCTGTTTGTTCTCCAAACACACCACCATGCGAATGCTCATGCTGGTGAGCACTTCCTTTTTCTGGTTCCATAGTCTTTGTAGGTTTATCTTTTATGGTCTGCAGGTATCTTTTGGCATCTACAGACTTGTCGGGTATTGAGAGCCCCTCTTTTTGCAATGCCTCTATTAGTTTTTCCTCCTGCAGCTTTGCTTTTTCAAACTCTGCCCTTATCATTCCCGATGCAGACACCGAAACCTCAATCATGCCTGGCAGCTTCTTAAGCTTTAGTTCAATATTACGAGCCTGACGTGGATGGCGAACGCCTTTTACCTCAATAAGTTTGTGTCCTATTTTCTCACTAATAGACGAACCTATCTGTTCTGCTATGTGACGTATTTGGCTAATAGATATTTCTGCAGGATTGTAATGAAAGCAGAGATGAGGCACATCGCTATCTTCCACTTGTTTCACATGCACTTTTTCTATTCCTTTATGGTCTTCTAAGAGTTGAATAAAATCTTGAACGCATGGATCTTTATCATCCGGAACTTCAAGAAGTATAAGGGGTATTTCTATTTGTAATTTCTTCATAATCTTTGAGTAACACTTAGTTTGTTATTTACAAAGATACAATATATCGTGTGAGTTTATAGCTGTGAAACTAAGAAAGGCAGTAATACATATTGATTATAAATAAATTACCGCAACCCTTCATTTTATTTCAATAATTGCCAACACACCTCAATAATTAATATTTGTTGCAATACTGCAATCTAATAGAAAACAACGCAACACTCTCTGCGTTCAGCTTGTTAGTGTAGGTAGCCATTTAAAATTGTCGACTTTTTTGTGTAAGTTTGTAGATTGTTTTTTTAATCAAAAGAGCTACCTAACCAAAATATAAATGAGTAATCCTAAAGTTATAGATATAAAAGGAGCGAGAGTAAACAACCTCAAAAATGTTGATGTAAAAATACCTCGCAACACATTCACAGTAATAACCGGTCTGTCGGGGTCGGGCAAATCTTCATTGGCATTCGATACGCTTTACGCTGAGGGTCAAAGACGCTATGTGGAGAGTTTGTCGTCTTATGCCCGTCAATTCTTGGGCAGAATGCACAAACCCGAAGCCGACTATATAAAAGGAATACCTCCAGCAATTGCTATTGAGCAAAAAGTGAATACACGCAATCCTCGTTCTACAGTGGGAACCTCAACAGAGATATACGATTATCTCCGCTTATTGTTTGCACGCATTGGTAAAACAATATCGCCTGTTTCGGGCGTAGAGATAAAAAAACATTCGGTAGGCGATGTCGTTGCACACATGAAATCGTATACCGAGGGTACGCGAATGGCTGTACTCACCAACATTGAGCTACGCAGCGAGCGCACACTGCGTGAACAATTGGAGGTGTTACAGAAAGAAGGATATACGCGTGTAGAGTTTAATGACGAATTCTTTAGAATAGATGATTTTTTGACACGCGAAACACTTCCAACTAAAAAGGATGTGTTATTGGTTATCGACCGTTTGTCTACAGGATCGGACAAAAGCACTATAAGCAGGTTTTCTGATTCGGTTGAGACTGCATTCCTTGAAGGAAACGGGGATTGTGTTGTAAAGTTCTGGACCGACAACGGAATTGAGAGAGCCCTATTCTCTAATCGCTTTGAAGCCGATGGAGTAGTTTTTCAAGAACCTACCGATTTAATGTTCAGCTTCAATAGCCCTGTAGGTGCATGCCCCAAATGCGAAGGCTTTGGAAAGGTGATGGGAATAGACGAGAACTTGGTTGTCCCTGATAAGAACCTATCTGTTTATGAGGGTGCAATTGCTTGTTGGCGAGGTGAAAAAATGGGACAGTGGCAAAAAGACTTCATCGATAAAGTCTGGAAATACGATTTCCCTATTCATCGTGCCTATTACGACTTATCGGATGCAGAAGTAGACTTACTTTGGAATGGCAACGATGAGGTTTATGGTATCAACAGTTTTATCAAGATGCTTGAAGAGAATCTTTATAAGATTCAATACAGAGTAATGTTGGCACGTTATCGCGGAAAAACTGTTTGCCCTGTGTGTAAAGGGGCTCGCTTAAAGATCGAGGCCTTATATGTGAAAGTTGGGGACCATTCGATAGCTGACTTAGTGTCGATGCCTATATATAAACTGAAAGAGTTTTTTGACTCTCTAACGTTAGATGAAACTGATGTTGCAATTTCTAAGCGATTGTTGCTTGAAATAGAAAACCGGGTGCAGTTTCTAATGAATGTGGGATTGTCATACCTTACATTGAATAGATTATCCAACACCTTATCGGGTGGCGAGAGTCAACGCATCAATATTGCCTCATCGTTAGGAAGCAGCTTGGTTGGATCGCTCTACATTTTAGATGAACCAAGCATCGGGCTTCATTCCCGCGACACTCAACTACTAATAAATGTATTGAAAGATCTAAAAGATATTGGGAACACTGTAGTGGTAGTTGAACACGACGAGGAGATAATTCGTGCTGCCGATTATATCATAGATATTGGACCATTGGCTGGCCGACTGGGTGGCGAAATCATGTACCAGGGCGCAGTGGATAAGCTTATCTCAAAATCTGATAGCTACACTGTAAAGTATTTGATTGGCGAAGAAAAAATTGAAGTCCCTAAACAAAGAAGAAAGTGGAACAACTATATAGAGATTAAAGGTGCACGCCACAACAATCTGAAAAACATAGATGTAAAGATACCATTGTGTATAATGTCAGTGGTTACTGGTGTGAGCGGTTCGGGAAAATCGTCATTGATAAACAAAGTATTCTACCATGCATTGCAGAACAAAATTAACGGTGTTTCAACCGAAAAGATTGAATACAACGAAATAACTGGAGATTACAATTTAATCAACCGCGTGGAACTAGTAGACCAAAATCCAATAGGCCGATCGTCGCGTTCAAATCCGGTTACTTACATAAAAGCTTACGACGAAATAAGAAAACTATTCGCAGCGCAACCATTGGCTAAACAGCTAAGCTTTACGCCTGCTTTCTTTTCTTTCAACGTAGATGGAGGGAGATGCGAGGAGTGTAAGGGTGATGGCGAAATAATTGTAGAAATGCAATTTATGGCCGATTTGAAACTAACCTGTGAGTCGTGTCATGGTAAACGATTCAATTCAGATGTATTAGAAGTTACATATAATGGCAAAAACATACACGATGTGCTGAATATGACCATCGACCAAGCCATGGAATTCTTTAGTGCTAAAAAAGGAGCTACTGAAAAAAAGATAGTCAAGCGAATGAAACCTTTACAAGATGTTGGCTTGGGGTATGTCAAGTTAGGACAATCATCTTCAACACTTTCAGGGGGCGAAAGCCAACGTGTAAAACTAGCCTTTTTCTTAGGCGAAGAGAAAACAGACTCTACCCTATTTATCTTTGACGAACCCACAACAGGCCTTCACTTTCATGACATAAATACATTGCTCAAAGCATTTTACGCATTGCTAGATAGGGGTCACACCATTATAATTATAGAACACAATATGGATGTAATAAAATGCGCAGACTACATTATAGATTTAGGTCCTGATGGTGGAGACAAAGGTGGATATGTGGTAAGTAGTGGAACACCAGAAGAGGTGGTGAAATGCAAAAAATCATACACTGCTGAATATTTGAAGGATAAATTACAAATATCTTAACAGAGGTAGTTTTACAAAAAAGCGTGGTAATTCTTTTCTCAAGATAAGCTTTAATTCAAAAAAGAATTAACTTTGTTTTTAAAAAGAAGAAATCAACAGATTTTCAGTTCATAGAAATGAAGATTAAAGCAGAAAATAATATTAAAACATAAACTTTTATTAGAATAAATTATTATGAATAAAAAACCAGTATCGTTAATTATATTAGATGGTTGGGGAATCGGTAAAGATTACCCAGGAAATGCAGTTACACGCGGAAACACACCTGTATTTGACAAACTTATGCAAGAGAACCCAAATAGCACTTTAGACGCAAGTGGAGAAGAAGTAGGTCTTCCAGCAGGACAGATGGGCAACTCAGAAGTAGGTCATATTAATATTGGAGCAGGAAGAGTTATCTATCAAGAACTTCCGCGTATTTCAAAAGCTATAGAGGATGGAAGCTTCTTTGAGAAAAAAGAATTTTTAGCTGCTATAGAAAACGCAAAAAAGAACAACGGGAAAGTTCATCTTATGGGTTTAGTTTCCAATGGTGGAGTTCATAGTCATGTAGAAC
>CAZIUT010000156.1:0-4827 GCA_964542545.1 uncultured Dysgonomonadaceae bacterium
CAATACCGCATTGTAATGCCATTATTTATTTGTTTTAATTTTTGAACCCGCAAAGGTAGTAAAATTTAAGCATATAAATAAAATGGAGTGGGGGGACTAAGCTCACATTGTTGCAATGAAATAAATAAATTTCATATCAAAACAATTGGAAAATAAGGAAAACATGACATTCTATTTCAGTTTTTATCACTATCTGCTATTTGCTGAATGATATTTTTATTTTTTCACAGTGAATCAATAAAAAAGACAATAAATCTGTAAGTCTATAATAGATATAGAGGATTTTTTTATATATTTGAAAAATAATGAATATCAACTACTGATACAGCAATTTAATGAGATGGGTCTCTACCAATCAACATCTAGTTTATCATTCGTTTCATCTATATTATACAACATAAATTCACAACTAAAATAGACAAATACAACAATGAAAGCAAAACACTTATTACTTTTACTTCCCCTTTTTTTTGTTTTTTGTTCACCAAAAGAATCAGCAAACACTCAACAAGACTCTGCAACAACACTTTTTGGAAAAAAAATACCTAAACACCCGCGTCTACTCTTTTCTGTGGATGAAGAGAACAGTGTGAAAGAATTGAGCAAAACAGATCCATTACTAAACAATTTACTTCAATTATTGAAATCAAAAGCCGACGAGTTACTCAATACTCCCACAAATGAACCGCCAAACAATTTAAGTAAAAGTAGAGAGCATGTATATCGCATCATCACACTTTCGGCGGCTTATCGTATGTTCGACGATGATGTATATGCACAAAGGGCTGAAGAGTTGTTAGTAAACGTCAGCAAATATCCCAGTTGGAATCCCAGTCATTTTTTAGATGTGGCAGAAACAACAACTGCTGTGGCAATTGGATATGATTGGCTATATAATTATCTAAATGATGATACGAAGAAATTAATTGAAGATGCAATTGTTGAAAAAGCATTAAATCTGTCAATTCCAGAATACGAAGCATCCAATAACCCCAATTCATGGGCCAAAAGAGAAACAAACTGGAATGTAGTATGCAATACAGGCATGACACTTGGAGCGCTTGCTGTTGCAGAAAACAACCCCATGTTTGCAGAAAAAATAATTGAGTATTCTGCTCAATTTGTTCCAAATTGTTTGAAACATTATGACCCAGACGGAGTGTGCTTTGAAGGACCAGGATATTGGGAATATACAAACATCTACCTTGCGCTATTGCTAAAAAGTTTGAACGATAATATTGGACATGACTTTGGAGTATCGGAAATACCTGGAGTAAGCAAAGCTGCAAGCTATTATGTTCAGTCGCTTTCTCCAACAGGCCAAGTATTTAATTTCGCCAACTCGGGAGGAACAGCATCATCATCAAGTCCTGTTTTTCTATATTTTGGAAATACTTTCAATCAGCCTGAAGTAATTAGCTACTATAAAAATAAACTTACCGACATCACAGAAAAAAACCTATCCACACCTAAATGGCATTTCTTCCTTTCTGTTGCATGGTATCAAAAAACAACCAATCCAAAAGAAGCTGATTTTCCACCTTTACAGGTATTCAAAAATGAATACAATCCAATACTTGTTTTTAATGGAGATCGCTCAATAGATAAATCGATATATTTAACGGCAAAAGGTGGGGCTCCCTCTGAAGCACACCAGCAATTAGATGTTGGCTCTTTCATTATTGAATCGGAAGGAGTAAGATGGGCGCATGATTTGGGGACTGACAACTACAGTTTACCTGGATTTTGGGATTATAAACCGAATGGACAAAGATGGAGTTATTTTAGAAACACCAATTTTAGTCACAATACATTGTCGATAGACAATAAACTTCAATACTCAACAGGGAGAGGAGTTCTATCAGAATATGAAACTGAAACTGAAAGACCTTTTGGTGTTATAGATATGTCGGAGATGTATAAAGACCAAGCAAAATCAGTGAAACGGGGTTTCAAACTCCTTGACAACAGAGTAATGCTTATACAAGACGAAATTACACCTTTATCTGATAATCAGTCTATATGCTGGACACTCATTACAAAAGCGGAGATTGAAACGGACGGAAACAGTGCAATTCTAAAATCAGAAGGAAAACAATTTATTATTAAAGCCATCACACCATCCAACGTAAAAATAAATATAGAGGAAGCTAAAACTTATTCAACGGCAGAGAATACTTTATCTGGATATACATTGCTAAAGATAATAGTTAGCTCAAATGATCTTAAAAACAATCCCTTACGAATTTTAGCTGGAAATGATAAAGATCTAATCCAACAGCTGTCGATGAATGATTACGAGACAATATCAGTATGGAAATAAGATAGTTTTACTTTGATACATGCATAATAAAATTGCTATTGTGATTTTTATAAATTCAAACATAGAGGGGCTAGTTCCCTCTATGTAGTTTTAAATAAGACCAATTTTTTGAATTAAAAACAGTGAAGCAGTTAACTAAGAAATAGAGCTTAGAGACTCTTTTATTATTCATCTCTTTTTCTTTATTTTTCAATGTCATTTAATAATACTACTTTTGCGCCTTCAAAAAAACGAAAGGTAAAAGCATAACAATCAAACAATAGATGATTGTAATTGTAAAACAAATCGATGGTGGCGTGTTGTTTTTATCTAGAACTCTTAGCATGAGTTGTATTATCGAAACTACCTTTTTGTTCAAATTGCACAAACGCTTTACTTTAAAGCACCTGACATAAAAATCAATTTAACAAATGAAGAGAATTTTAAATGTTTTCGATTTTAAAGAAAAAATCAATTATAAAACCGAAATACTTTCTGGCCTTACAGTAGCCTTAGCATTAGTTCCTGAAGCAATAGCATTTGCATTAATTGCTGGGCTTTCACCTTTAACCGGATTGTATGCAGCCATTGTAATGGGATTAGTTACATCTATTCTTGGTGGTCGGCCTGGAATGATATCCGGTGCTACAGGAGCAGTGGCTGTTGTGATTGTAGCTTTGGCTATATCGCATGGCGTGGAATATGTATTTGCTACAGTAGTATTAGCTGGAGTTATTCAGGTGTTAGCTGGTGTGCTAAAACTCGGAAAGCTGATGCGACTTGTACCACAACCTGTTATATTTGGTTTTGTGAACGGATTGGCAATAATCATCTTCATGGCACAGCTTGACCAATTTAAAGACCCATCGGGAAGTTGGTTAACGGGGATGCCTCTCTACGTTCTTCTTGGATTGGTGCTCCTAACCATGTTTATTATCTGGGGATTGCCCAAAATAACGAAAGCAATTCCTGCATCACTTGTTGCAATTCTCACAGTGTTTGGTTTAGTAATGGCTTTTGGCATAAACACACATACTGTGGGCGATATTGCCTCTATTCAAGGCGGTTTTCCACCATTCCATTTGCCCAATGTTCCATTTACATTTGAAACATTAAGCATTATTTTTCCTTATGCAGCCATTATGGCTGCAGTAGGACTCATCGAGAGTTTGTTGACACTGAATATTGTGGATGAAATGACAGAAACTCGTGGTAATAGCAACAAAGAAGCAATGGCACAAGGTGTGGCCAATATGCTATCGGGAGTGTTTTCAGGAATGGGAGGTTGTGCAATGATTGGCCAAAGCTTGATTAATATATCGTCTGGTGCAAGAGCGCGCCTATCGGGAATTGTGGCAGCATCAGCACTACTCATGTTTGTTATGTTTGGCTCGGGTGTGATAGAACTGATGCCCATGGCTGCTCTTACAGGAGTGATGATAATGGTGGCAATTGGTACTTTTGAATGGGCAAGCTTGCGCACATTTAACAGAATGCCTAAATCTGATGTGTTTGTAATAGTAGTTGTTACGCTTGTAACTGTTATTTTAGGCAACTTAGCATTGGCGGTATTTGTAGGGGTCATTATTTCGGCACTTGTGTTTGCTTGGGACAATGCTAAACGCATTAGAGCACGAAAACATATCGACGAGAATGGAGTGAAACACTATGAAATATACGGCCCTCTATTCTTTGGTTCAACTGCAGTATTCAACGAAAAATTTGATGTTCTGAACGACCCCGATGAAGTGGTTATTGATTTTAAAGAGAGCCGTGTTACAGACATGTCAGCAATAGAAGCTCTCAACAAGCTAACAGAGCGTTATATGAAAGTAGGGAAGAAGGTACACTTGAAACATTTGAGCAAAGATTGCCAAAGATTGCTCAAAAATGCAGATAAGATTATTGAGGTGAATGTATTGGAAGATCCAACTTATAAACTACCACTGGACAGGGTGAAATAGCAATAACAAAAGCTGTAGATAATATTTGTAAGAAGGGATTTATCGAAAGATATGTCCCTTTTTTTGATCTTTATATTGAAAGAACTTAAAAAAAGAGAAGGCCTATAACACCATTTCTACATTTGATTTTTTTGCTAATATAATCAAGGCTTTAAAAGGCAAGTTCAAAAACTTTTTATCTTATTAAACAAAAATTAAAGCATAATGAAGAGAACAATTACAACAAACACGTGTTATATTTTGAAACATAAGACGCCATAAATCTATCAAATTACTTGAACTGAAAGCTTTTTATTATATATAATAAAAAATAAAAGACCATAACAGAGCAATATGAAACTTTTAGAGTAACGTTTATATTAAAACAGTTTTGTTTTAACAGATGATAATAACACTTAAATACATTGCGTGAAAGCCGAAAAACGTTTTTAAAGAGTAGGCAAACAAATATTAGTTGATATGAAAAAATTTATAATTGGAGTTCTTATCTCTATTTTTTTTACAGTAAATCTTTTTGCACAGATTACCGCAACTAAAAAACTAGGGGTAAAACAAGAGAAA
>CAZIUT010000157.1:0-4729 GCA_964542545.1 uncultured Dysgonomonadaceae bacterium
TTCAAATGCTCTTCCCATAATTTTTTTATGAACCTGCATTGTGTGCGCAATCTATATTAAAGATATGCGTAGTAATAAGCGGTTTTTTAGTTATTAAATGTGTTGTTTATTGTTTTACTCTATTGTTTCAAAAGTAAAAGTTCCTTACAGTCTACTGTTAGCATGTTTAATGTAAAAAGTTTTATCTTAATTGCGCACCTAATTGCTTCTCTAAGTTCTTCTGTATTTTGCTCATTATTTTATCGATACGTTTGTCGTCGAGTGTCTTTTCATAATCTTGCAAAATGAAATTTACTGCATAAGATTTTTTACCTTCGGGTAGATGTTTCCCTTCATAAACATCAAAAAGAGTTATATCTGTCAATAATTTCCTTTCCGAATTGTAGGCAATTTTCTCTATTTCTCCAAATGTTATGCTATTATCTACAAGTAATGCAAGATCTCGTTTTACTGATGGGAATTTTGGTAGCTCTGTAAAGAGCACTACATTCTTACGTGTCACTCTCATTAGAGCATCCCAATTAAACTCAGCAAAATATACATCTGTATCAATATCTAGTTTTTTAAGTATCTGTTTGTTAATTACTCCCCAGCTAACAAGATGCTGCTGACGCGTGCTAATGTTCATTCCCGAAGCAAACAGTTCATTACTAAAAGGTTCGTGAATCAATTGTTTGTTATCATTCAGTCCTAATCGTAATAGTATGTTTTCAACATGCGATTTTAGTTCATAAGCAGAACTTTGTGCCTCGGCTACCGACCAGTTTTTAGAGTTGCGTTTGCCACAAAGCCATATAGCTAAACGAGTTTCCTCGCTGTATTGTGCTAACTTATTTTCTGGATTAGCTTTTTCTGCATTATAGGAATAGCAATTGCCATACTCGTATAAGTTAAGGCTGGCATGTTTACGGTTTATATTGTGAATAATATTTTCTAACCCACCAAATAGTAAAGTTTGACGCATCACATTCAACTCTCCGCTTAGCGGATTGAGCAAGCTTACATTATTATCAACAGGATATTCATCAGACTCTGAGTAGTAAGCTTTCTCTGTAAGGGAATTATTCATAATCTCATTAAATCCAAGTGCTGTTAATTGTTCCGAGATGAGTGTTTGTAACTCATGCTTACGGTCTGTTTCCGACTTGTTGGATAAGCTTGATTTTAAAGAACTGCTTATTTCTATATTGTTGTAGCCATATATTCGTAATATCTCTTCTATCACATCCACATCGCGCAACACATCTACTCGGTAGGTTGGAATGCTCAAGTGAAGGGCCTCTTCAGTTTCACTTTCCACAACAATATCCAAGTTGTTGAGAATGCTTTTGATGGTTTCTGTGGGGATATCTTTTCCGATAAGTGAATTTACTTTTTTTAAATTCAGAATGACTTTGGGTTGGGGTATTTCTTCTGCATATATATCCCGTATGGCACCTTCTATAGTTCCACCAGCAATTTCTTTTATAAGTAGTGCTGCACGTTTAAGTGCATAAAGTGTATTATTGGGGTCGAGGCCTCGTTCAAATCTGAATGAAGAGTCTGTGTTGAGTGTATGTCGACGAGCGGTTTTGCGCACCCATGTTGGGCTGAAATAAGCCGATTCAAGAAAAACATCAGTTGTGCTTTCAGTTACGCCTGAATCCAATCCACCAAATACACCCGCTATACACATTGGCTCTTCGCTATTGCATATCATTAGATCTCTTTCGTCAAGTTTCCGCTCTTGCTCGTCAAGTGTTATAAACGTTGAGTCGTGTTTTGCTGTACGAACTATTACTTTGTTTCCTTTTATCTTACTTATATCAAAAGCATGCAGTGGTTGTCCTAATTCATGAAGTACAAAATTGGTAATATCAACAATATTATTGATAGGGCGAATACCAATGGTCAAAAGTCTATCTTTTAACCAATCAACACTCTCTTCTACTTTCACATTGCGAATGGTAAGACCAGAGTAACGAGGACACGCCTCACTGTTTTCCACCTCCACGTCTATGCCCCCTTCTTCTGTGTCAATTTTGAAGTTATCAACCAAAGGTTTATTCAACTTGTAGGGCTTGCCTGCTTGATGCAGATATGCCGCTAAGTCGCGTGCTACACCAAAATGCGACGTTGCATCAACGCGGTTAGGAGTAATATCGACTTCTAAAAGATAGTCGCTTTTTACATTATAATAATCTTTGGCTGGAGTTCCTATCTTTGCATCTTCAGGTAAAACAATAATTCCATCTTGAGCAGAACCTACACCAATTTCGTTTTCAGAACAAATCATACCCAGAGACTCTTTGCCTCTTATTTTAGAGCGTTTAATCTTCAGCTCGTCATCGCCCATATAAAGAGTGGTTCCTACAGTGGCTATCACTACTTTTTGTCCTTTGGCGACATTAGGTGCACCACACACAATATTTAGCGGTTGCTCATTACCAATACTCACTGTTGTCAAATGTAAGTGGTCTGAGTTTGGGTGAGGAGTACAGGTTAACACTTCGCCAATAACCAAACCTTCCAATCCACCTTTGATGGTTTGAATTTCGTTTACTCCTTCAACTTCTAAACCAATTGATGTGAGTGCGTCAGCAGTAGCTTGTGGAGAAAGATCGAAATCTAAATAATCTTTCAACCAGTTGTATGAAATATTCATTATATGAGTCTGTTTTTATTGCTAATATAGTTCTTGTATAGCTTAGTTGGAAAATAGTTCAAAAAAACTTTCCAAAATTACAAAAAAATCAGTGAGATAGGAAATAGAGTTAGTAAAAAGAATTAACTGACTATGATATTGCCATTATTCTATAGTTTGGTGTGGCTTCTTTTGTGCATTTACTTGTTGAGTTTGGATAGATTTTTGTTTGAGAAGTGTGACTGCTATTTTTCATGCTTGTTAATTCTTTGGATATGTTCTTTCTTCTTATATTCTGTTGAGAGGAGCTTAGTGCAGAGATATTTCGTTTATGTCAATATATTAATAAAAGTGTCCGAAACATATGTTTCGGACACTTTCAATTTGAGCTTAGCTATCAGCATTGCAGAGTTTTTTATATTTACTAGTAAAGTATTTTGTTAATAACCTCTAATAGCCTTGATGCCTGGTAGTTCTTTACCTTCCATAAATTCTAGCAATGCTCCACCACCTGTAGATACATACGACACTTGGTCGGCAAGGCCAAATTTGTTGATGCAAGCAACTGAGTCGCCTCCACCAATTAATGAAAATGCACCCTTTTTGGTTGCTTCGACAATTGCTTCTGCTACTGCACGTGAGCCTTGCTCAAAGTTTTCAAATTCGAAAACTCCTGTTGGACCATTCCAAAGAATAGTCTTTGAGTTTTTAATAACCTCTACAAATCTTTTTTGAGATTCTGGGCCAATATCCAACCCTTCCCATCCTTCAGGTATTTCGTTTACAGGAGCAAAGGCTGTGTTTGCATCGTTGCTAAAGCCATCAGCAATTTTAGCGTCAGTACCCAGTAGAAGGTTCACTCCATTTGCTTTTGCTTTTTCAACCAATTCTTTGGCAAGATCAATTTTATCGTCTTCCACAATAGAGTTGCCAATTTTACCACCAAAGGCTTTTGCGAATGTATAGGTCATGCCTCCTGCAAGTATTAGGTTGTCTACTTTGTCTAAAAGATTGTTGATAATTTCTATTTTCGATGAAACTTTAGACCCACCCATAATAGCTGTGAAAGGACGCTCTGTATCTTTCATTACTTTTTCTACTGCTTTTATTTCTTGTTGCATTAAAAAGCCAAATAGTTTGCTATCAGCATCAAAGTATTCAGCAATAAGAGCTGTAGATGCATGTGCTCTGTGTGCTGTTCCAAAAGCATCGTTCACATATACATCTGCAAGTGTAGCAAGTTTTTTACTGAAATCTTTTTGAGATTCTTTTATAGCTTTCTTAGCAGTTGCTTTTTCTTCTTCGGTTGCATTTTCTGCAAGATTGCGAGGTTTACCTTCTTCCTCGGCATGAAACCTTAGATTTTCTAACAATAAAACTTCTCCAGGTTGCAAAGCTGCAGCTTTAGCTTCAGCATCGTCTCCCACGCAATCATTTGCAAATTGTACTTCTACACCTAATAATTCAGAGATACGTGGTAGAATGTGTTTTAAAGAGAGTTCTGGTGTAACCTTTTTGGGACGTCCAAAGTGAGTGCCAATAATAACACTTCCTCCGTCTTTCAAAATTTTCTTAAATGTAGGCAAGCCCGCACGAATACGTGTGTCGTCAGTGATGTTGAAGTGTTCATCAAGTGGCACGTTAAAGTCCACACGTACGAAAGCTTTCTTACCCGAAAAATCAAAATGATCGATAGTTTGCATAATATATTTAAGTTTTACTAATGTTCTATGGGCTGCTTGTCTTTAAAAACAACCAATTATAAACTACAAAGATAATATAATGTTATTACTTATTTTTAGATTGACCCAAAAAGTTAGTCTTCGTTTATCTTAATTTCGTAAGATATAGGAATGCAAGATTTGTACATAGCCAATACTCCACAATAGTTTTCGAACGATAGCTTTACAGCTCTTTCTATTTTCTTTTGTGGCAGATTGTCGCCTTTAAATTCATATACTAATTTCATTGACTCGTATTTCTTTGGGTGCTCATCTGTCAACTCAGCATCTATTTTAACATCAAAATACTTCAGCTCGACACGCATTTTTCTGAGTGTTTCCACTACATCAAGTCCAGTGCAACCTGCAGCAGCTGCAAGCAATA
>CAZIUT010000158.1:0-4712 GCA_964542545.1 uncultured Dysgonomonadaceae bacterium
TCCTCAGAAAAAACATTGGCAAGATAGGTGTAATTATAATCTAGTTTATCACTAATATATTCAGAAAGATTCACCTTTATTTGTTCATCAGTAAAATGAACTAATTCGATAATAGTGTTTTTTATTCTTTCTACCAGGATACTTCTTTTATTATCAATTAGAAACAATCCAACCTCTTCTAACTCTTCCTTCAACTGTTCTTCTAGCTCAGGAGGGATATCACTTACAATTTTAGCTTCCCCAATTTTTACATAGCTGTACTGTAAGCCGAGCTCCTCTAACTTGCTCTTCACCACCATTTGGCAGCGAATACAAACCATATTTTTAATATAAATCTTCAAATGTATTTTTGTGTAAACCGATGAGGATTTTGATTAAATGACTCTGGAATCTCTCCTTCTTTGATTTGTTTATTCTCGTCGGGCGAATTACGTTGTATTGGCACTTTAATAAAACTAGCATCTACTATTTCACCTTCATTTATTATAAGATTCAATCGTTCTAATTTTTCTAAGAACAGATTAAAAAGTGGCTCTATCAAATCTAAATCAATCAGACGTTCTCTGAAATACCAAACAGTCTTGCTGTTGGTACATAATCTGCAATGGTTAAATTAAAAAAACGCATAAAACTCATTCGGTCATTGTTTTGATATTCAACTTGATCATCAGATATATTGTAAAAACGTTGTAAAATGGGCACCTAACGCCGATAATTTACTAAATCTTATATCTTGATCAAAAAATCCGTAATCTCTATGTCTTTTAAACTTCTTTATACTTGTTTTAAATATCATGCAAGATACTAATAAATACTGAGATGTCATAGATTGTTTATGTTTATCTTAAGGATTTTTTAAGAATAGTTTTTAGAGTTACCTTAAAGTTTCCCAAAATAGTGGGTGCCATAACAAGTATCTACACTACTAGCATAATCATTTTTGCAGCTATTGGTGCAGGAGCTAGCATTCCTCTAGTAAGTTGATTGAATTTAGGTTGGAGACATGCACTTGCATCTTGGTTTATCTTAACAATTATAACTGCATTTATCTGGTTGCCACAACTAAAAGTAAAAGGTAATAATGACTCCAATAAGAAAACTCCACTCAATAATAACAATCAGCCCATGTCGCAATCTATATGGAGATGTAGCATAGCATGGTCGGTAACACTTTTTATGGGTATTCAATCATTAGTTTTTTACTCGTTGGTTGCATGGTTTCCCACAATGATTATGGCAAAGGGAATGAAAGGTTCTTTTGCAGGAAATATGGCACTTGCTTTTCAGCTGGGTGGAATTCACACAGTACTTTCTATTGCAATACAATCTGACAGATTTAAAAATCAAAAAGGGCTTGAACTAATTACCTCCCTGTTTTATTTAATAGATATTATCCTCTTTATATTTAGTCAAACTGAAAGCTTAGTTTTAATTTCTGTAATATTGATGGTATTAGGAATGGATGGAAGCATAAATCTATCTATTGCTTTTATATCGCTCCGAAGCCCTAATTCTAAAAGAACATCTGAATTATTGGGCATGTCTCAATCTGCAGGTTATCTCCTTGCTGCCATAGGTCCTGTATTAATGGGCATTATCTATGATGCATATAAAAGCTGGGCATTACCAATAATAATATTTGGAGGATTAATCATTCTCCTTGGATTATCGGGCTGGTTTGCTGGAAGAGTTGTGGGGACGCAAGAATAGTATATAACAAATCAATTAGAGCTAAGTTAATTCCATTGGCAAGATGAACATTCTTGCCAATGGAATAGACCTATAATTAATATCCTCTTGAGGCATTTCAAAGTCATTCATCAATAGGGTATGAGTTTCTTCTTTCCTCTTTTGGAAACCAGCCTTTTTACTTTTCGATTATTTAACTCGGAAAAAATTTAGAGGACACTAATATTAAAGAACATACCCGTCGCTATAAGTTTTATTGTATAGCCTGTTAGCATCTGCTTCAGAATCATCTACAAATGTTTCTGTTTGCGGATTCCATTTTATGGATCTTCCCAAGTCATAGGCAATATTGCCCAGTGTGCAAACAGTGCATGAGCGGTGTCCTATCTCAACAGGTACTAATGGATCGGTATTTGTTTTTAGTGCATTAATAAAGTTTTCAAGGTGAGGAATCTTTGTTTCATAAGCACCTTCAGAAACTTCTGTTGCAGGAGGCAGTAGGCTATCGTCTGAAGCTTGATAGTGTCCTCTTGAAACTTCAATCCAACCATTTTCACCCCAAAACTTAACACCTTTGGTCTGTTGTTCGTTGAAAGGCTCTTCGGTTACAACTGTTCCATTGGCATATTTGAAAGTGAGGTGTTTTGTATCTTCAAAGCCAGCAGGAATAATTTCTACAGGACCGCTTTCGTCCATATCTAATCCCCATTGAACAATGTCGAACATGTGAGCTCCCCAGTCGGTTGTGAAACCTCCACCAAGCTCTTTATACCAACGCCATGCGCCCCATATTTGCTCGTTTTGCTCTGGATTGAGAGAGATGGGTGGGTTTAATTGTGAATTGTAGTGTACATACTCAGAAGGGCCTAACCATAATGGCCAGTTCAACCCGGCGGGGACTGTTTCTTCAGGCAGGTCGTAGGGTGTGGGAGGGGCACCTACATAAGCGTTTATGCGCTCAATCTTACCAATTTTTCCTTCTTGCACCATTTTTACAGCATGCTGAAAGTTAGTGTCGGAACGTTGTTGACTACCCACTGCTAGAATTACACCATTGTCGCGAACTGCTTTGTTAAGAAGTTGTCCTTCTTTAATGGTAAAGGTGAGAGGTTTCTCAAGGTAGATGTTTTTCTTTGCTTTACAAGCATCTATTGCCATAAAGGCGTGCCAGTGGTCGGGCGATGCAATGACTACTGCATCTATATCTTCTCTGGCAAGCAAATCTTTGTAGTTTTCATATGTTTCTATCTCTACTTTTGTTGCTGGTTCTTCTTGCTGGCTTTGCCCATAGAAGTTGCTTACACGTTTGTTGAAACGCTCTCTTTTAACTTCGTAAACATCGCTACCAGCAACAATCTGAACATCAGGCATTCCTAAAAATCCGTTTAATAGATACATAGCTTGTCGCCCTAAACCAATAAATCCGATTCGGATAATTTTGCCATCTTCACTTCCCTTGCTTTGCTTACAAGATGTAAGAAACTGTGGAAGCATAACTAGACCTGCAGCACCTAGTGTTGCTGTTTTAATAAAATTTCTTCTGTTTAACTGTTTGCTCATTGCTTTAAATTATATTTTATAAATGTGATAATTTTTCTCTGTTTAAGTGCAAATATACAGATTTATTGATTTATTTTTCGTTCGATAATGCTAAGATACTGCAAGATTTTTGAGAAATATTGCTAAATTGAATATTCTATGATAAAATGATTGCAAAACAGCGTGTTTGCTTATTGATAAGTTGAAAGGAAGGGTGAAGGGTGTTTTCTGTACAGTGTGCTTATAGAAAGTGTTTTTGTGGAGAGTTCTTTTTTATTCAACTTATTGATATAACTTTGTGCATGGCATCAATCGCATTAATATTTATCTGTCTATTTATTGGCTTTTTGTTCAAGAAATTTAAACTTGTGGGGCCAAATAGTTTTAAAGCGTTAAACACCCTAGTTGTTTATGTTGCCTTGCCTGCACTTACCCTACAGTATATACCCAATATAGAAATTAAGGCTGATTTGATTTTTCCAATACTGATGCCTTGGATAAATATTATTCTTGCGTGGTTGCTGTTTGGCTACTTGGGAAATAGGCTAGGGTGGGGAAAACCTATAACTGGAGCACTTATTATGATGGCCGGGTTTGGCAATGTTTCGTTTCTGGGTATTCCAATAATTCAAGCGTTGTATGGCGAGGCGGGAATTGAAACGGTGATAATGATTGATCAGCCAGGCGGTTTTGTTGCGTTAACTACTTTGGGTGTTTTAATAGCAAACATCTACTCTGATAAACACAGTATTTCTGTTGCTGGCATTTTAAAAGATATTCTGAAATTTCCTCCTTTTATAGCGTTTACTATAGGGCTTGTATTAAAAGTGGCCAATATAAGTATGCCAGACGATATTACTACTATATTAAAAAGCTTGAGTGCATTAGTTGTTCCTTTGGCTCTTATTTCTGTAGGGATGCAGCTGAAGTTGGATCTCAAGAGTACTTATTGGAAATACATATGGATAGGGCTTGGCTTTAAGCTGCTGCTCTTTCCTGCAGTAATTTTTGTGTTATATTTCATACTCTTTCAACAATGTGGCCAAGCAATAGAGATAACCCTCATAGAAGCTGCTATGGCACCTATGATTACAGCAGGAATAATTGCTGCTAGTTATGATTTAAAACCGCTCTTTTGCAGCATGATACTTAGTGTGGGTATTTTTGCTTCGTTCATTACTATCCCTTTTTGGTATTGGGTGGTTCAGTTTTCTGGATAGCTTGCTAATGATTTTGATGCTTTTATCTGAGAAACAAGAAAAGAAGTTTATAGACAAATAGATTCTATAAAACCCCTTCTCGGTTAATCTTCTCTTTTACGAATCAGATGTTGCAAACTCTAATCTGTTGGCTATATAAGCACAACTCTGTGGCTAAGTTTTAAACCTCCTGCAATGATAAGGTGGGTATTTTCGAAATCTCTTTTAACGATTTCTTCTCTTAGGGCTGCTAGGTATACACCCTTTGCACTACACCAGCCTTTA
>CAZIUT010000159.1:0-4687 GCA_964542545.1 uncultured Dysgonomonadaceae bacterium
GAAATGTTTTAAAAAGAATAAAGGTTGTTTTCTGTGTGTCATTTTGGAGTTTTATGTCCTTGTAGAGCAATTTGCCGTACGAAAAAGAAAAAAAAGGAGATAAAAGAATAAAACTACCTGTAGAAATTAAGTTTTATGTCATAAATGGCAAATAGTTCCGCTACAAAACCAAAATAATGACATACATGACAAATAAACAACTGCGGAAAAGAATTATATCTCTTCCCTAACATTTCGGACGGTGCTGATGCAAGTTTCATGACATGTTCGAGATTTCGACACGTGTCGAAATGTTTTAAAAAGTTTGTTCTATGCATAATTCTTGCTGTAGAGTGTCTTGGCAAACTTAAACATCTAAATTTATTAACATCTTTGTTTTTAAATAATTCAAGCTGTTGGTATTAAGTAGGTGATAATAATACTAAGAATCTCTTATTAAGAATCCTTTTGAAAGAGAGCAGGTATTGAACTGATTATTTCCCTAAAAATAAGTACATTTGTATTTTAAAGAGTATAAAACTCACTCGTGTAAACTAAACGAGCAAAACACCTTTACTTAGAAAAAGCAGCAAAATAAAAAGCTTTTATATAATAATATTGTCATTCATCTATATGAAAACTCCTACTCTATATTTAATTCCTGTAACTATGGGAGATACACCTACAGACAAAGTGTTGCCAAAACATAACACAGAAATTATCAACAGCCTATCTTATTTTATTGTAGAAAACATTCGCACTGCGCGTAGATTTCTCAAAAAATGCAACCCGGAAATTGATATAGATTCACTCACCTTCTTTGAATTAAATAAGCGAACTCTTCCAAATGATATTAACTCTTATCTAAACCCAATGCAATTGGGCCACAGTATTGGAGTAATGTCAGAGGCAGGTTGCCCAGCTATTGCCGATCCTGGAGCAGACGTAGTAAACATTGCCCAACGAAACAACTACAAAGTAGTTCCTTTGGTGGGTCCTTCATCTATCTTAATGTCGCTTATGGCATCGGGATTTAATGGACAAAGCTTTGCATTTCATGGTTATTTGCCAATTGACGGGAACGAACGAGTAAGAAAGCTTAAAGATTTGGAAAACAAGATATACAATGAGGAGCAAACACAAATATTCATTGAAACTCCTTATAGAAACAACAAAATGATCGAAGATATTCTTCAGCACTGTAAACCTCAAACCAAACTTTGCATTGCCATGAATATATCGTGCGACAATGAAACCATTGTTACAAAAAAGGTCAGTGCATGGAAAAATGATCTACCAAACATGAATAAACAACCTTGTGTTTTTCTAATTTACAAATAGTAACAGCAACAACATAAAACTTACGAAATGAACATTCAGCATAATATACAACTCAAACCCTACAATTCTTTCCGCACCAAAGCTATATCAAAGCTTTGGTGCGAACCCAATTCAGTAGAAAAGCTGTGCGAAATAGTAAAACAACATACAAACGAGAAAAAACTAGTGTTAGGCGGTGGGTACAATCTTTTCTTTACAAAAGACTTCAACGGATTGGTTATTCACCCTCAATTGAAAGGTATTAATTTACTGCATGAAGACAACGAAGTAGTGGAAATAGAAGCTTGTGCATCTGAAAGCTGGGATGATTTTGTGGAGTACTGCGTAACCAATCATTATGCGGGAGTTGAGAATCTCTCTTTAATTCCTAGCTCAGTTGGTGCTGCTCCTATCCAAAACATAGGTGCATACGGAACAGAAGTGCAAGAGGTGATAACACTGGTGAGAACAGTGCATATTGAAACAGGTGAAGAAAAAAACTTCACAAACGAGATGTGTAAATTTGGTTATCGCGATAGTATCTTCAAACGAACAGGTAAATACATCATTACATCGGTTGTATTTAGATTACAAAAATCTTTTAAGTATAAACAAAAATATATTGATGTAGCAAATGAACTAAAAGGAATAGAAAATCCTTCAATGAGGGATGTACGCAACGCAGTAATAAATATTAGAAAACGAAAACTACCTGATTACGAATCACTTCCAAACGCTGGCAGTTTTTTCAAGAATCCATTTCTCAACTACGAAGAGAAAGAAAGCTTGCTTCACTTGCTACCAGATGCTACCATACACATAGTAGATGAGAGTTGCTTTAAAACATCAGCTGCTTTTTTGATAGATAAAGCAGGATACGCCAACAAACGCAAGAGTATGATTGGTACGTATGAGCATCACTCTCTCATTATAGTTAACTATGGTACAGAAGAAGGAAAAGAGATTTTGGACTTTGTGAAAGATATTCAACGAAGTGTGCATTCGCAATTCGATATATGGCTAGAACCTGAAGTAAGGATTTATTAAAAAACATATTAAATGAACATATTTACAGTAATATAATTACTGCTTTTCTTTGTAATCATCTATAAAAAACATTACTTTTAAGCATACACAATTAACTGAACATTAAACTAAATTAAACATGTCGTCATTTATAATAGAAGGTGGTCATCAACTACATGGAGAGATTACACCACAAGGAGCAAAAAATGAAGCCCTACAAGTGATTTGTGCAACCTTGTTAACTAACGAAGAAGTAGTTATAAACAATGTTCCTAATATATTAGATGTAAACAATCTTATAGACTTGCTAAAATATATGGGAGTAAAAGTGAAACAGCTTAGTAAGGATAGTTATTCGTTTTGCGCCAATAATATTGATTATAACTACACTCAGTCTGATGATTTTGTGAAAAAATGTGGTGCGCTTCGAGGCTCTGTAATGCTTATTGGACCGCTGCTTACTCGTTTTGGCAAAGCAATAGTGCCTACACCTGGTGGCGACAAGATTGGCCGTAGAAGATTGGACACACACCTAAACGGAATAATTAAACTAGGGGGTGACCTTGAATTTGATGCTAAGAAAGAGCTATTTAATTTATGCGCAAAGGAGCTAAAGGGAACCTATTTACTACTTGATGAAGCATCAGTAACAGGCACAGCCAACTTATTAATGACAGCAGTATTTGCAGAAGGTAAAACAACAATATTTAATGCGGCCTGCGAACCTTATGTAGAGCAGCTTACCAAGATGCTTGTAAGAATGGGGGCACAAATTGAAGGTATTGGCTCTAATCTTTTGTGTGTAAGAGGAGTAGAAAAATTATCTGGTTGCACTCACACATTGCTACCCGACATGATAGAAATAGGAAGCTTCATAGGTATAGCTGCCATGACGGGTTCTGAAATCACAATAAAGAATTCCTCCTTAAACGACTTAGGTATCATTCCTCAAACATTTGCTAGATTGGGCATCAATATTGAACAAAAAGGAGAAGATATATTAGTGCCAAAACATGAAAAATATACTATAGAATCCTTCTTAGATGGCTCTATATTAACCATTGCCGATGCTCCTTGGCCTGGATTAACACCAGACTTACTCAGTGTTTTACTAGTATTAGCTACAAAAGCTGAAGGTTGCGTTTTGATACATCAGAAAATGTTTGAGAGTCGCCTATTCTTTGTTGATAAATTAATAGATATGGGTGCACAAATTATATTGTGCGATCCGCATCGTGCCACAGTTATTGGTATGGGCGAAAGATTTAAGTTAAAAGGGATGGTAATGACATCACCAGATATACGCGCTGGCATCTCTCTGCTAATTGCAGCAATGGGTGCCGAAGGTAGAAGTGAAATTCACAATATAGAGCAAATTGACAGAGGATACGAAAATATCGATACCCGCTTGAATAAATTGGGTGCACGTATAAAGAGGGTAAAGCCAAATGAGGCATTTTAGCAAAAACTACTAAAGCAATATCTAAAAGCTACTTTAAAACACCTTCTGCTTAAATACATTTGCTTCTTATTGAATATCTTCTTTACTTTGTAAACAAAAGCTACTAAAAACTATCAAATTAACACAACGACCTAAATACAACTATGGATCAAACAACTGTAGTCAAAGACTTAACACAAGTAACGATTAGGCTATCGGGAGACTCAGGTGACGGAATGCAACTTTCAGGCACATTGTTTTCTACTCTGTCAGCAATATTCGGAAATGAAATTGCTACTTTCCCCGATTATCCATCTGAGATCAGAGCTCCACAAGGCACGCTTAGTGGAGTATCGGGCTTTCAAGTACGTATAGGTTCAAAAAACATTCACACAGCGGGCGATTTAACCGATGTGCTAATTGCGATGAATCCAGCCGCACTGAAAGTAAATGCACACCACCTCAAAAAAAACTCTATCGTGATATACGACACAGACTCTTTTATGAAAAGAGACCTTGAGAAAGCTGGGTTTACTTCAGATGACCCTTTTAAAGAGCTGGGCATGAGTGAGCTGCAAACAGTTCCAGTTTCAATCACTACAATGACTAAAGAAAGTCTTAAGGATATGGGATTGGATAACAAGGCAATTTTGCGAAGCAAAAACATGTTTGCTTTGGGATTAGTTTGCTGGCTATTTAACCGTCCAGTTGAAATTGCTGATGAACTTTTAGAGAAAAAATTTTCAAAAAATCCTAAATTAGTTGAAGCCAATGTAAAGGTCTTAAATGATGGCTACAACTTTGGAAATAACAGACATCTTACAGTCTCCACATACAGAATTGAAGGACTAGAACCCGAAAAAGGTTTCTATACAGATATAAATGGTAATTTAGCTACTGCATACGGATTAATTGCTGGTG
>CAZIUT010000160.1:0-4680 GCA_964542545.1 uncultured Dysgonomonadaceae bacterium
CTGAGTGTTTCCACTACATCAAGTCCAGTGCAACCTGCAGCAGCTGCAAGCAATAGTCGTTTAGGTCTTGGTCCTTTATTTTGCCCGCCTTGATCTTCACCTAAGTCAATTACAATTTTGTGTCCGTCTATGTCTGTTGAAAAAGTGTTGTTTTCTTTCCATACTGTTTTAATAGAATGTGTTGTCATATTTATTCTTTTTGTTGTTATTTATTCTTCTTACTAAACAATTTAATGCTACTTTAGTTCGATAACTTGAATATGCATAAAACCTCGCATCTTCAAGGGGTTGTAATCGTTTAAATCTTTAAGCTTAAAGTTTATTATAATCACACAAAATGCTACTTTTGTATAAAAAGAATGATATGATTGATGTAAATGCTCATTTATTGTTGATTTATACTGGGGGAACAATCGGAATGATTGAAAACTCGGAAACTGGAGCTTTGGAACCATTTAATTTTAGCCACCTCCGGTCTAATGTACCAGAAATGAAGAGGCTGAATTTTCATGTTGATACTTATATCTTCGATCCACTTATTGATTCGTCGGAGATTTCGCCTGAGAAATGGCGAGAAATGGTGGAGGTTGTAAAAGTTCATTACGATAATTACGATGGTTTTGTAATATTGCATGGTACAGATACAATGTCTTATACTGCATCGGCTCTTAGCTTTATGTTTGAAAATTTGACAAAGCCTATCATTTTTACTGGTTCGCAACTTCCTATTGGCAAGCTTAGAACAGATGGTAAAGAAAATCTTATATCTGCGCTAGAAATAGCAGCCGATAAAAATGAAGATGGTCATCCTATTGTACCAGAAGTTTGTATTTATTTTCAAAACTCCCTTTTTAGGGCTAATAGAACAACCAAAATAAACGCTGAAAACTTTAATGCCTTTTCTAGCGCCAACTCAGCGTGCTTAGCAGAAGCGGGTGTAAACATTCGGTATAACACAGCAGATATTTTAAAACCGAATTATAATGAGGATGTTGTATTCTACGAAACCTTTGACGATTCTATTGCTGTGCTCAAGATATTTCCAGGTATTCCGCCCGAAGTTGTGTCAGCAATACTCAATGTTGAAAGTATAAAGGGAGTAGTATTAGAAACTTATGGTTCTGGCAATGCACTGAGTGATGAGTGGTTTCTTGATGAGTTGAAAAAAGCGGTCGATCGTAATATAGTAGTTGTAAATGTTACACAGTGTTTGCATGGCGAAGTTGCTATGCAACGTTATGAAACTGGTCAACTCTTACTTAAAGCAGGTGTGATAAGTGGGCATGATATGACAACTGAAGCTGCAATTGCTAAATTGATGTTTCTGTTTGGGCTGAAGAAAACACCAAAAGAGGTTCGCAAGTTTATGCAAATACCGCTGAGAGGAGAAATGGATACCAACAATGATTGATGATTATGAAAATTTAGAGACCCTTACAGGAAAAGCAGAACCTGACTTTAAGAAGTATCACAAAAAGAATTTGAAGCAGTTGAAAAAGATGGATTGCGAAATTCATCAACTACACGAAATTTATTCAGAGAAGATAGATTGTTTGCTATGTGCTAACTGTTGCAAAACATTAGGGCCACGCATTACAGATAATGATATAAAGAAAATGGCTAAAGCCTTAAACATGTCGACGTCGCAAGTGTTAGATAAGTATATAAGGATTGATGAAGGTGGAGACTATTTTTTTAAAGAGATGCCATGTCCTTTTCTTATGCCTGACAATTACTGTCTTATTTACGAGAACAGGCCCAAGGCATGCAGAGAATATCCCCACACCGACAGGAAAAAGTTTTATCAAGTATATAAGTTGTCGGTAAAAAACACATATACTTGCCCAATTGCTTATGAGGTTTTAAGCGAAATATTAAGAATTAAAAAATAGATGGAAAATTTAAATTACGGAGTTATAGGAAATTGCAGAACTGCTGCATTAGTTTCAAAAGAAGGTAGTATTGATTGGTTTTGTTTCCCCGATTTCGACTCACCGTCTATCTTCTCACGCTTGCTTGATAAAGAAAAAGGAGGCCATTTCTCTTTTATCGTATCAGACGATTACACCATTTTGCAAAGATATGTAGAGAAAACAAATATTATTATTACTACTTACGAAGCTGAAGAGGGTGCCTTTTTAGTGTTCGATTATATGCCACACTATACTACTACTGAAAGTAAATCATACCTGCCTCCCGAAATTCACCGCTATATGCGTGTTATACGTGGGAACCCTCGTTTGAGAGTTGATTATCAGCCACGAATGAATTATGCGCGTGAAGAGGTGGAGCATCGTAAATTTAATGATTATATAAAAACAGTTTCTAAAGAAAACGAAGAGGAGAAAATCTATCTTTATACGAGTATAGATTTTGATACTGTGTTAAACAGTGAAGAGTTTGTTTTAACAGAACATCAATTCTTTCTACTATCTTATAATCAGAAATTGGTAACTGTAGATTTAGAAAGGATACACCTAAACTACGAGCGTACAAAAGTATATTGGATGAACTGGAGTAGCCGTTCGCGACAGTTTAAGGAGTATAACGACTTAATCACACGAAGTATACTTGTGCTTAAACTAATGTCTTACCAATACTCTGGAGCAGTTCTTGCAGCCCTAACTACAAGTTTGCCTGAATCAATAGGCGAAGTTCGTAATTGGGACTATAGATTTTGTTGGGTGCGCGATGCTTCCATGACTATTGATACTTTTTTGTATATGAAACATGGCAATACTGCAAAAAGATTCATTGGTTTTATAACACAGATTCTAAAATCGCGCGACGATAATTTTCAAATCATGTACGGTATTCGAGGCGAGAAGGAGTTGACAGAGGAAGTCCTTACTCACTTGGCTGGTTACGAAAACTCTGCTCCCGTGAGAGTGGGCAACGCTGCATATGATCAGAAGCAAAACGATTCTATTGGTTATTTACTAGATGTTATATATCAATATTATCTTTACTTTCCAGGAACATTGGATGAGGTAGAGGAGATTTGGGAAATTGTTAAAAGTCTTATTCGTCGCGTTTTACGCGATTGGCAAGAACCTGATCAGAGCATTTGGGAGTTTAGAACTATTTCAAGACATTTTGTGTTTTCGAAGGTAATGAGTTGGGTGGCTATTGATAGAGCATCAAAAATAGCATCGCTTCTTCAGAAAGATAATTATGCTATTGCATGGGAGGAAGCCGCAACAGAAATAAAACAGGATATTATAACTAATGGTTGGAAAGAAGAAATACAGTGCTTTTCACAAGCTTATGATAACTTAGATTTCGACTCTTCCGTTCTTTTGATGCATACCTATGGTTTTATAGAGGCCACAGATGAGCGTTATATTAAGACGGTGAAAACTATAAAAGAAAACTTGTTACACAATGGCTTGATGTATAGATACAAGTCGGAAGATGATTTTGGTGAGCCCACATCAGCTTTCACTATATGCACATTTTGGCTTATTGAGGCTCTTTATGTGATTGGTGAAAAAGAGGAAGCAAAAGAGATATTTGACAACCTTATTAAAAATGTGAATCATGTGGGGCTGATGAGCGAAGACCTTGACTTTGTTACTAAACGCAGGCTTGGAAATTTCCCTCAAGCATATTCACATTTAGCTTTGATTAATACAGCATCGCTTTTTGTAGAAGAGAAAACATTGTCACAGTTTATACGTGCATAATTAGCAGCTTATAACAAAACTATAGGCTAAACAAGACAATATGTAAAGGAATTACCTTGAATTAAGGATAGTTCCTTTTTTTGTTGTCTCATATCCATGTATCCTAATTTGTGTTACCTTGCCGATTCTGTCTTTACGCTCACTGATTTATTGCATGCTCTTTTATAATAGATTGCTATATTATCGAAGTTTTCAGCCTTATATCTACAAAATGCTAGAAACAAGATTAATGTAGTTACTTTCTTATTTGGTGGATTTTGCTTTTATGAGATGAAAGACATTTTCTTACTTGTAGAATTTGATTTTTATGTCATAATTGTTTAATTCATCACGTCGGATTTGACTTTCATGACTTAATTGTGGAATCTCATTCCTTTGATTTCAATTTTACCTCATGGCTGTTGAATTCTACAACGTAGATTTGAGTTTTGTGACATGATTCTTGTTTCTTACTTGTAGAAATAGACTTCTGACTCATAAAATTTGTCTTTGCTTGATAAGATCGAACTGATTTGCAGCAAGCACTTCTTTCTATAAGATGATTCCAATAATATATCGTTGCAACAGCAAAATAGTATAAAGCAAAAAAAACGTTTTTACAGGCAAACCTGTAAAAACGTTTTCTTATTGATTAGTCATTACAATCTAATAAGATTGTTGGTGACTTTTTATTTTAATACTGTGTGAGATTAGTCAGCGATGAAAATTGCAACGCGGTTCCAATCGTTCTCAGCATATGGTTGTTCTGTATCACCTTTCCAGTCTAAGTTAATTCTGCTGCTGTCAATATTGTATTGGCTAGTTAAAGCATCAGCTACAGCCTTGGCACGTCTTTCAGACAACTTCATGTTGTAGTCTGGTGTTCCAGTTTGCTTGTCAGCATAAGCTACAATTTCTACAGTAGCGTTAGGATTAGACTTCAAGTATTCAGCAGTGTTATAAACGCTGATTTGTTGTTGTCTGTCAATTGTTGCAGAGTTCAAGCGGAAGAATA
>CAZIUT010000161.1:0-4679 GCA_964542545.1 uncultured Dysgonomonadaceae bacterium
CTACATGAGGTTGTTTTTCTAACAGTTGAGCACACTCTCTTGCAGTAATATCGCTTACGGTAGTAAAACAATCTACATTGTGTGCAGCAATCTTCTCTATGGAGTGCTTAGAAACCATATTCAACTCTTGAGCCATTTGATCGCCATTGTAATTGTTGAAATACTTATAAAGCGGCAAGTTATTTCCTGCAATAGATCGGCCAATAGAGGTAGCATGCGTTGTGAAGATAGTTGCTATTTTTGGCACAAAATGCTTTACATATAAAGCACCCATTCCCATCATCCACTCATTGAAATGAGCTATAACATGTTGAGTTTGTAATTTGTGAAACTTGTAAAAACTCTCAATTACATTTCCCGCAGCATATGCAAACATGCTAGCTTCATCGTAATCGCCATAAGAAGGCATTGAGTCAACTCCAAAGAGTCTCCACATTTGACCATAAATATCGTTTTTATGCTCAAAATACTTTTCAAAGTTCACCAAAATAGCTATCGGCTCTCCTGGAACCATCCAACGACCAATACGTACTGATAGGTTTCCTTTTAAGTAGGCATATTCTCTCCATTTTTTATGAAGAAACAAATCCTCTTTGAACCAAGGGCTTTCATTATCCTCCCATATATCGGGTCCAATAAATATGACTTTATCTTTATGATCTTTCTGAAGTGTGTTAGCACGAGATGATAGCACTGTATATATACCGCCCACTTTGTTGCAAACTTCCCAGCTTGACTCAAAAATATAATCAGGTGTGTATTCTAAATTTGCATGCATAATTTATTTCAAATTAAATTCGGGCGCAAAGATAGTTAAAATAGATGACTCTTAGATTATTAAAATAATAATCAAATGATAATTGTTATAATAAAAAAATATTTACGTTGTATGCAACAAGTATGCTTATTGTAGCAGGATATAGATTCTACCTATAGTAGTTAGTGTTTTATCGATAAGATATGAACAATTTAAAGTTGACAAAAAAATTTCTTTTTTTCTCAATAAAAGAAGAAATCATACAGCAAGTTTTATATTTTGTATGTAAAACCCTACAAAAGTTCGGATATATTAAATTCAAGGTTTTGTAGGCTACAAAAGCACCAATTTATTTTATCCGAGGATTTGTAGAGTACAAAAGCGCCAATTTATTTTATTCAAAGTTTTGTAGGCTACGATGATTTAATTATATTTCAATTGATACTTTTACACTATTACAAAAGAGCAGAAATGTGCTAGCAGCAAATTAGTTTGCTCATTTTATTGGAAAAGACTATCTTTGCTAGTTAAAATCTACAATTTGGATATTTCAAAACTACAAGATCTATTTGGCTCAAAAGCAAATATTACAGCCGCAAGCAAACTATTGAGTGAGGTGCATTCTCTTTCTGTAAAAGGATTGAATGGTTCTGCCAAAGCGTTATTTGCAGCATCGCTATTTAGCCGTGATACTAGAACCTATGTCTACATTCTAAACAGCCTTGAGAATGCAGGCTATTTCTATCACGATTTAAACCAAATACTAGGAAATAAAGGAGTACTCTTTTTCCCATCGGCATATAAGCGAGCTGCTAAATATGGACAAGTTGATCCTGCAAACGAAATACTTCGTACCGAAGTGCTTGAGCGCTTGCAGAAAATCAAACAGTCATACATTATAGTTACTTACCCCGATGCATTGGCCGAGAAGGTGATTTCGCAAAACACTCTTGCCCAAAACACCATCTCTATAGGCGTAAACGAAGAGATTGGTAGTGAAGAAGTGTCAAAGCTATTAGACTCATATAACTTTGAATATGTTGATTATGTTTATGAACCAGGGCAATATGCCATGCGTGGAAGCATACTTGATGTTTTTTCATACTCTAGTGAATATCCCTATCGCATAGATTTCTTTGGAGATGAAGTAGAAACAATTCGTAGCTTTGACATAGAATCGCAACTTTCGAAATCTACCTTTGAGAATATACGCATTGTGCCTCATTTTGGCAATTCGAAATCTAAAGATTCTACACTGTTCGACGCACTGCCCACGAACACCATTGTTGGAGTTGAAGATATGCAATGGGTGGAAAGTCGTATTGAAGCGGTCTTCTCTGACGAGCTCAATATTGAGCTCAACGAAGTGGAGATGACAATACCCAGCCTGCTTTCAAAGGCAAATTTTCATTCAGCAATAAAACCTTTTAGGCACATTCGCTTCGATACAAAAAACATGGAATCAGCCGAAGCTTCATTACAATTTAAAACTTCACCCCAACCGCTGTTTCATAAAAACTTCGATTTGATAAGGGAATCGCTTAGTAGTTTTATACAAGAAGATTACACAATCTATATCCTATCGGATAGTGAAAAGCAACAAGAACGCTTACGTGTTATTTTTGAAGACAGAGGAGACAATATTCCTTTCACACCTATCAATCGCACATTGCATGAGGGATTTGTTGACGACACACTAAAAATATGTTGCTTTACCGACCATCAGATATTTAATCGATTCCATAAGTATAGCTTAAAATCTGACAAAGTGCGTTCGGGTAAAATGGCGCTAACACTCAAAGAAATTAGTCAATTTCAAATTGGCGACTATGTAGTGCATTTAGATCATGGTATTGGCAAATTTGCAGGACTAGTAAGGCTTCCTGCTGGCAAAAACATACAAGAGGTTATTAAGCTTACCTACCTCAACAACGATGCTGTGTTTGTATCGATTCACTCTTTGCACAAACTATCTAAATATAAAGGTAGGGAGGGCGATGCCCCCACCCTCAACAAAATAGGTTCAGGCGCATGGGAGAGGGTTAAACAACGCACAAAATCGAAGATTAAAGATATTGCGCGCGATTTGATAAAACTATATGCAGAACGAAATCAAGAAAAAGGCTTTGCATTCTCGCCAGATAGTTACTTGCAAACTGAGTTGGAAGCTTCATTTAAATACGAAGACACACCCGACCAACTAAAAGCTACCAACGATGTGAAAAATGATATGGAGAAACCTGTTCCCATGGACAGACTTGTATGTGGCGATGTTGGGTTTGGCAAAACTGAAATAGCAATTCGTGCTGCATTCAAAGCTGCTACCGATGGGAAACAAGTAGCAGTACTAGTCCCAACAACTGTTCTTGCAACACAGCACTACCACTCATTCAGCGAGCGCTTATCAGATTTTCCTTGCACAATAGATTATCTCAGTCGTGCACGCACCCCAAAAGAACAAAGAAGTATTTTAGCAGATTTGAAAGAGGGCAAAATAGATATACTTATTGGTACGCACCGATTAGTTGGCAAGGACGTAAAATTTAAAGATTTAGGTCTACTAGTAATTGACGAAGAGCAAAAGTTTGGGGTATCTACAAAAGAGAAGCTAAAACAGCTAAAGGTGAATGTTGATACACTCACTATGACCGCTACACCCATACCTCGCACGTTGCAGTTTTCTTTAATGGGCTCAAGAGATTTGACTACTATCTCCACCCCGCCCCCTAATAGACATCCTGTGCAAACTGAAGTACACACTTTCGACTTAGAAATAATACGAGAAGCTGTCAACTTTGAAGTGAGCCGAAATGGACAAGTATTTATTGTAAACAATCGCATACAGAACATCTATGAAATGCAGGCGCTTATTCAACGCGAAATACCCGATATTAAAGTAGGGGTTGGACACGGACAGATGAACCCTAAAGAGATGGAAAAGGTTATTAGCGATTTTATCAATCACGATTTTGATTTGCTTATATCAACAACTATTATTGAGTCGGGTATAGACATACCCAATGTAAACACCATTATTGTCATCGACTCTCAAAACTTTGGCTTGAGCGATTTACATCAACTGCGTGGCCGCGTAGGTAGAAGCAACCGCAAAGCATTTTGTTACCTATTAGCTCCTCCTCTATACTCTCTGAGCAACGACTCGCGCAGACGCCTACAAGCTATCGAAAACTTTTCGGAACTTGGTAGCGGCATCAATATTGCTATGCAAGATTTAGATATACGTGGCGCAGGCAATTTGCTAGGTGCAGAACAAAGTGGGTTTATTGCAGACTTAGGTTACGAAACCTACCAAAAAATATTGAAAGAGGCTATGCATGAGCTTCGCAGAGACGAGTTTAAAGATGTATTCAAAGACAACGAGGATGATAAAGAATCAGAAGAACAGTTGTTTGTAGATGATGTGCTGATTGAGAGCGACCTAGAACTTATGTTTCCAGTAATGTACATACCCAACGATGCTGAACGCATTGCAATATACCGCGAGTTAGACAATTTAGAGGGAGAGCTTGAAATATTTGAATTCAGGAAACGATTGGAAGATCGCTTTGGAAAAATACCACCACAAGGGAAAGAGTTAATTCGCATTGTCACACTAAGGAGTTTAGCAAAATCGCTTGGGATAGAGCGAGTGGTGCTCAAAAACAAGAACATGATACTCAATCTCATCAGAGACAAGGAGTCGCTATATTATCAATCTCCTCTATTTGATAAGTTACTAGCCTATGTAATGAACAACGCACGTTCGTGTAAGTTTAGAGAAGTTGGCAAAAAACGCTCGGTAGCTATAAAGAATGTAGATACTGTTGAGAATGCTGTGGCTATTATGGAGCAGATAACAGGAAAATAAAAGAGACGCATTCTTTTGCATCTCTTTTATCATCTAAACTTCGCATCTTGATTT
>CAZIUT010000162.1:0-4535 GCA_964542545.1 uncultured Dysgonomonadaceae bacterium
AATTTAAAGAATACGAAGGTCATACTTATTATGAAGGAACCTTCTCTGCACACAATCACGCAATAGAAAACGCAAACGGTAAAACTATAGATGTTATAACAGCAAAATATGCGGCATTTAAAGACGATGCTCTTCCAAAGGGCTCGGGTAATATTGTTGGTATAATGACTGTATTCAACGGAGATTGGCAAGTTTATCCTCGTAATACAGACGACTTATCAGGAATGAGCAATGACGTGTCAACACGTTTTGTTGTTGAGGGCGGAACTGACCCAGTAGAACCAGGTGCTGATAGTAAACTATTGTTTCCAGGATCTGACTTTAATAATTGGGCTACATTTACAAGTTCTTTAAACCAGTATGGTGTAACTTTCGGAAAAGAAAGTGCAACAGGTGGAAGAGAAGGTTCAGGTGCAATGCATTTTGAAGGACAGATTGATAAAAACTCTTATGTTTTTACAGTTAAAGTTCCCGAAGGATTTTCAGCGGCAGGCAAAACTAAAATTAACTTCTGGGTAAAAGGTATTGCTGCTAAATCTCTATCGATGAATGTATATGTTGGTAATGGAGGTCAAATGGGTGTAGACTATAAGTGTTATAACATGGATGAGCATGTTCCTTATACTTCTCATAAAGTATTAGGTCCTACAGATACTAATAGTTATGCAAAAGGAGGTATTGACACAAAAGGAAATTGGGTTCAAGTAACTCTTGATATAAGCTCATTAGCAAGTACTATAAACAAAACAGCAGGCGAAGATTTATTTGCACTTAAAGTGGGCAGCAAATCTGAATACAACCTATTTGTTGATGATATAACATTTGAGTAGCAATCCTTTATCCATTTACACAGCAATCAATCAATCAATGTGTGCGAGTTGCATTTAGATATACATGCAAGGATAATGAAGGCTTGTAGATGGCAAGTAAATAAAGTTGGTGTAAATTATTATAATTAATACACCGTTATTATTAATCATAGTACAAAGAGAGAGGTTTATTCGAAAGAATAGTCTCTCTCTTTGATTTCTAATCTATTCATATATGTTATTATGAAAAAAGTATACCTTAGTATATTGTTTATTTTCTCTGTTGTATTGCTTTTTAATTCATGTGAAAGCGATTCTGATGATGTTATTGGAGGTTTAGGTGGTTCTCAAGCACTAAAAACTGAGTTGGTAGGTGGAGAAAAATTTAACTACCAAGGTGGTCAGTTTTTTCTTAGAATAATTACCAATGGGAATTGGAAAATAGAAAAACCAGCTTCTGATAATTGGTACTCTTTCACTTCAACTACTGGACAAGGAAATGAAACAGTTGTTTTGAAGTTAACTAAAAATGGCGATTTGTCACGAAATAGTAAGTTCATAATTTCTGCGGGCACAGCAAAAAACATTATCGAAATTACGCAAGATAAATTTGAAGAGGCGTTACTCTACTATCCTAGACAAGAAGCCTACAGAATAGAGATACCTAAACTATCAGAAGATTTTGTTGAGGATAAAGCAAAGTTTGTTGTGCATTATGCGCCAGATACTTATGGAGATACTCATCTCAATTTTAGTTTAGAGTATAATATTGACTCGCGCCATTCTCGCTGGGTTGCATTCACGTTTTATGATAAAACTGCGGAGAATAAAACAGACAGAACAAATGCATGGAGTTTTGATCCATATCTACTTGAATATACAAATAATGAAAGCGACTATAGCAGATCGGGCTATGATAGAGGACATATAATGGCTTCTGCCGATAGGCTATACTCAGAAACTGCTAATCGGCAAACTTTTTACTACTCTAACATCACACCACAAGTAAATAGTTTTAATGGAGGCATTTGGTTAGAATTGGAAAACACATTGCGTAATTATTGGGGAAGAAGCAACACCTTCAGAGATACGCTTTATGTTGTGAAAGGTGGAACAATTAGAGATGACCAAATAACGGGTACAATAGGCCAAAACAAGATTGTAGTACCTAAATATAATTATATGGCCATATTGGCAAAGAAAGCAGATACTTATAAATCTATTGCTTTTTGGTTCGAAAATAGGAAATATAATGAACCCTACAGATTAAAAGAACACGCTATATCTGTTGCAGAGTTGGAAGAGTTGACAGGAATTGATTTCTTTCATAACCTACCCGATGAAATAGAAGATGTTGTTGAGCAACATAAAAATTTCAATTGGCCTGGATTGTAATCGATAACAGTTTATTGTATTGTTCTTATAGTTGCCTTTTTAGGTAGTTATGTTATTAAAGTAAATACTTAAATATAAAATGAAGAGGATAACGAAGGGATAACATGCTCTTCGTTAGTTGTTTTAACTCTTTCTTTAAAATATTATGATGAGAAAAATAATTCTTGGTTTATCATTTTTGCTTATATTTTTGTTGTTTCTCAACACGTGTAAACTAGGCTTTAAAACTATACCAAAACTGCTTGAAGTGGAATTAATCATTGATGACAATAAGATAGATGGAAGTGGAGGAGAATATTTTATAAAAATAACTGCAAGCGGAGTTTGGAGAATAGATAAACCAACTACCGATGATTGGTATGAGCTTTCTTCTACAGTGGGAAAAGGAAACCAAACGGTTGTTTTAAAAGTTTTGGCCAATGATAGTAGTGAAAGAACAGGTGGGTTTTCTGTTTTTTTAAATACGCAAAAAGAAACTGTAAAGTTTGTCCAAAAAGTAGCTGATGAAACTGTAGTTGCCCATGATGGAGAAATAGATAAAGGGGAAATTAATCAAGAGCAACATTACAATCCAGTAGATGAGTCTGGTAGGATAGAGGTACCAAGGTTATCGAAAGATTTTGTAGAAGATAAAGCAGACTTCGTTGTGCATTATGCAGATGACAATGTGGGCGAAAGAAGATTGAACTATAGTTTAGAGTATAACCATGCATCTAACCATACTCGGTGGGTAGCTTTTACATTTTACGACAAAACATCTGAAAGAAATACCAAGCGAACCAATGCTTGGTCTATCGACCCATATCTTTTGGACTATACCGATAATACGTATGACTATCGTGGTTCAGGATATGATAGGGGACACTTGGTAGCTTCTGCCGACAGATTGTATTCTATACCTGCTAATGAGCAAACGTTTTATTATTCTAATATGAGTCCGCAGATAAATAGTTTTAATGGAGGTATATGGGCAAGTCTTGAGAACAAAGTGCAAGAATGGGGCACTTTAAGCGCTATTAGAGATACATTGTATATTGCTAAAGGTGGAACAATTGCACCCCATCAAGTAATGGGCACAATAGGCAACAGTGAGATTGTTATTCCTAAATATTATTTCATGGCTTTATTAGCTAAGAAAGGTGCTACTTACAAATCAATAGCTTTTTGGTTTGAGCATAGAGCGCATCCTCAACCCTATAGTTTATCGGATTATGCCTTGTCTGTTGAAGAATTGGAAGAGTTGACCGGAATCGATTTTTTCCATAATCTGCCCGATAGTATAGAGCAGATGGTGGAAAAGCAAATGAATATAAATGATTGGCCTGATTTATAGGCTATTTAAAAGAGTTCTGTAGATTTTAAAAGTAAATTTTTCAAACCTGCTGTAATTCTACATTCTCTTAGTTTTTGTATCTTTTTTTTCAATCTTGCATTGTAGATTTGAAATTTAATGCTTCTTTTTCAAATCCTACGTGGTGGATTTGACTTTTATCTCATTTTTCTCCAATCCTTCGTCTTGGATTTGACTTTCATAACATTTTTCTCCTATCTTGTATCATGGATTTCAACATTTATATCATAAAACTTCAATTCTACGTCGTAGATTCGACAATTATGTCATAAAACTTCATTCCACTTCTGTAGATTTGCCTATAATATCTTAATTCTTAAGCCTTATTATTATGTTGGAGAGGGTTATCGAATAACTTCCAATCATCATTTATTTACCTGGCCGCCAGCGTCTCAATAGAGAATTCGATTTTGGGAAAACTCCTCTTGATCTGGTGCGTATATCTTCTATTACATAAAAAGCATCTTTATCGAACTCTAAAACAATCTTTGATACCTTTTTAAGATGTTTTCTCTCTAATATTGTTTCAACAATATCTACCTCATTTACCGAGCCAGTGCCATGTGTCATTGTTGCACCAAAACCATTTAGAGACATTAGTTTTAGTAGCTTAGTGCCCGACTTGTTGGTGTAAACCCTGCAAAGGATAATGCCAAAGGCAATACGTTTCTCGATAATTATACCTACATAGTTACCTGCTGCATAACCTGCTGCATAAGAAACATAGGAAACCATATCATTGGCTCGGGTAAGAATCTGAGAGATAATAACTACCCAAATAAAAACCTCGAAAAACCCAACGATAGGAGCTTTGAATTTTTCTCCTTTTGAAACAAAAATAATGCGGAGGGTTCCTAATGTAACATCAAATATTCGTCCAAAAAATATTATAAAGGGAAGAAGGTAGGGATAAACGTCTAAAAAGTCGAACATGTTTTTTTAATTATTAAGTTGTTAATTCTTTGAGGTAACCGATAAAC
>CAZIUT010000163.1:0-4535 GCA_964542545.1 uncultured Dysgonomonadaceae bacterium
ATTCAGCTCCTGCTAAATATGATATACCTTCTTGTTTAAGACTCATTCCGGGGCTCGATGATGAAGTCATAGAGGCTTTTCCGCATGATGCTCCACCATACACCATATTTATTGCTGCCACTTCACTTTCGGCTTGCAATACAACCATCCCGGTTGTGTCCCAAGGTGCTTCTTCCATGAGCGTTTCTAACACTTCTGATTGGGGTGTAATGGGGTAGCCAAAATAGCCATCAGTGCCATATCGGATAGCCGCATGAGCAATGGCCTCGTTGCCTTTCATCAAAGTAATTTCTTCTGACATAATTTATGTGTGGTTTTAGGTTTTTAATTAATTGAAAAGATAAAGCGAGCCTTATTTTTCTATTTTTTTACGGTAGACAGTTAGTACGCCATCGGGACACACAAGTCCACAGTTAGCACAGCCGATACAAGCGTCTGGGTTTGCCATATAAACATAGTGATATCCTCTGAGATTCACTTCGGTAGGTTGCAGACTTAGTGTGTCAGTTGGACATGACTCAACGCACAAAGCGCATCCTTTGCATCGCTCAACATTCACAGTTACGTGACCTTTTACTTTTGCCATTATCTAGTTAGTTTAATAGTTTGGTTATAAAATTACTGTACTTTCGCAATAAATCAAACTTATTTGTGTTAATAATAAATCTACTTAAAACATTCTAAATGCCTTATGTTAATTGAATTGTGCTGTTTGTAGGCATTTATTTTTAAATGGCAGTAAAAAACTTCCAAATAGTAAATAAGTCATACTTTTAGCTATTAATTTCACTAAAATAAAAAAATACTAGCCTAGAAAGTTTTACCAGCCAAAAGCTTCTTCATGCATCCATTTACCTTGAACGCGCAATACCTGTTCTATAATATCTCTAGCAACTCCTTGTCCTCCCTTTTTGGGTGATATGTATTTTGCAATACCTTTAATTTCATGTGCAGCATCGGCAGGTGCAACTGGCAAAGCTACTTGTTGCATAACTTCATAGTCGGGTATATCGTCTCCTACATACACCATTTCCTCGGCCTTATAATCAGTGTTTGCAAGAAGATGATTAAAGTCTTTCATTTTTACACTCGATTTCATGTATATATGTTTCACGCCTAGCCCTGCGTATCTTACATGAACACCTTTTGAGTTTCCTCCAGTAATAATTGCTACACCATAGCCACGTTTAATAGCTTGGTTGATGGCGTATCCATCGTGAATGTTTACAGTGCGCAGCGGTTCTCCATCGGGTGCAAGTGTAATAGTTTGCGACGAAAGCACGCCATCTATATCAAATACGAAAGTTTTGATCTTAGAAAGGTCAAAATCTATTTTGCTCATAGTTATATGTCTTGTTTATTATTTTTTATTGTCTATTTTCTTTTTGCAAAAAACATCAATGTGCCTCCTGTTGCCATCACTACTAAAGGGAAGGGGTGTAGTGTGAGATTGTTTGACCATTTGAATATAATGTCTGCATAACCTATCAATCCAATTCCTGTGAGAATATATCCAAAAGACTTCTCTCGTTTTAGCCATAAAGAAATTGTTCCGGCTACAAAGAAAAAAGTAGCAGGATTATTTATATAAGTCATCCAAAACCAATGGTTTGTTATTCGCAGTTGAATAATAAGGAGAAGGAAACCAAAGATGAGCAGTATCAAGCCATTGGCTATTTTGTCTGCTCTTTTGCCGCGTAGCTTAGCCATGTTTGTTTGGGGCTACGATTTAAACTCGCCAATATGAACATTCTCCCAAAGCAAAGCTTCAACATCGTTTGGCTTGCGCTCTTTCTCTTTTTTGCCAAAAGCAATAATAGAGAGAACTTCGTAAGGCATTGGTATTTCAAGAAGGTTGCGCACATAATCGGCGGCTTGAATATGTTCATTGTATTCGCGTTCACGTATTTGCACCCAACAGCTTCCAATGCCTATATCTTCGGCTTGTAATTGCATAACAATGCTTGCAATGGAGGCATCCTCCACCCATACGTCGCTCACCAAAGGGTTGCCCAGTACTACTACTGCCAATGCACAATTGGCAATAAATTTGCTTCCATGTTCTTTGCAGTGCGATAGTTTTTCTAGCATCTCTTTGTCTTCAACTACTACAAATTGCCACGAGTGTCCATTTTTTGATGTGGGAGATAGAAGAGCAGCCTTTAGAATCATTTCTGTCTCTTCGGGTTGCAATAGTTCTTCTTTAAATTTTCTGATGCTTCGTCTTTGTACTAATAAATTTTGAAATTTGCTCATTACTTTATATTTGCTTTTGTTTTATACTCGTTCTCTAAATTAGTGTTTATAAAAGCACTATTAGTTTATAGCCTTTTCAGTAGTGGCTGAGTACAAAAATAAGCATAATATAGCACTCTATCGAAAATTATCAATATAGAATGGTAGGAGAGAGTAGTCTAACATATTTTTTTTGAAGTGTTTTATTTTTTTTAGCGTTATCTAGCTTTGGTATAATTAGTGTTTTATTTCTTAATATACACTTTGTTTATTTTTGCGTCATTGCGTGGCCTGTCGTTAGCATCCACCTCTAAATTAGCAATTTTATCAATAACATCTAACCCTTCAATCACTTCGCCATAAGCAGTATATTCCATGTTTAGATGACGTGCACCACCTATCGTGCTATAGGCCTCTTTCTCTTCAGGGTTGAATAAGAATTTATCGGGCGAAGCCGTGAATGCTGAATCAATTTGAAACATTATTTCATCCAAGCGGTTATTAAATGCATGTGGGTCGCTGGTTTTTAGTTCAGCCAACTCCTCTTTGTAGGGTATATAATATTTGCGTGTAGCTGCATTCTTTATGGGTACATTCACAGCCATCTCCAAAGAGTCCAATCTTCCCTCTGAGAGCACTTTCCCGTGAACAATGAATATTTGAGACATATCCGATTTCTTCTTTGGGTTTTCATTATCACCTCTTCGTGGAGCAGAAAGCACTCCTTTTTTATGATAGTACTTTTCGTTGAACTCGGGCATAATCTCCATTGATGTATCTCCGCCACCTACTCTTGCTCCAGGGCGAGCATTGCGTGTATCTTGAGCACCACCTTGAATCATAAACTCTTTAATAACTCTCTGAAAGAGTGTGCCATCAAAATATCCTTTTTTCACTAAGTTTAAAAAGTATTCTACATGGCGTGGTGTTTCGTCATAGAGCATCACAGTCATGTCGCCATAGTTGGTAGAAATAACCACTTCTGGGTATTTTGTTTGAGCAGTTGCTATTGTGCAACTCAATAGTAGTGTTAGTAGTATGTTTGTTATTCTCATAAATCGGTATCTCTTTTTTATAAGTTCGTTTCCTCTCCTATTTATTTAATTGACAACCTCTGCTGTATAAAGTTTAAAGATAGGTGCAGAGCTAAGAGTATTTGTCTGTTTGTCTTTTATTTTAGAGCTCTTAGTTGGGTGCTTTTGTGTATATAAACAACGCAATAATAGAAAAGAGTATATTCGGAATCCATGCAGCAATCATGGGGCTTACCATGCCCGATACTGCAAAGGAGGCACTAATGGTCATAAATAGAATATACCCCATACTTAAGGCAAGACCTATTCCAATATTTAGCCCCATCCCTCCCTTTACCTTCCTAGCCGAAAGAGATGCCCCTATCAGGGTGAGGATAAATGCCGACATAATAGATGCAAACCTGCTATGATACTCAATTTCAAAAGCCTGTATATTACCTATGCCTCGTTGTTTCTGACTTTTTATGTATTTTGATAAGCCTGGTGTAGTCATTAGTTGATGATCGGTTTCTGAAATCAGAAAATCGCGTGGCGTAATGTATAAAGTTGTATCAATAGACTCTCCCGAAATAATGGTTTCTCCTAGACCTTCAAACGTTCTTATTTGATAGTCTTTTATTGTCCAATGAAAAGCGGAGTCGTATTCAATTTTATTTGCAGTAAGTCGAGACTCAAGGTGATTGTTGTCAAACTTATCTAATGAGAAGCTATATCCTGTTTTGGTAGCATTGTCGTAACTGCCAAAATAGGCAATTACGCCCGGTGCTGCTTGCATCTGAATTTTAGAGGCATAATCAACACTTTTTTTCCTCACATATTTGTTTTCAAAGTCAACACGCTTCACATTTGAAGGCGGTATAATAAAACTACCAAAAACAAAAGTTACAATAGCAATTATTGAGGCTGAAATCATATAGGGCTTTAACAAACGCTTAAAGCTGATACCATTTGAAAGAATAGCTATGATCTCGGAGTTGGATGCCAATTTAGAAGTAAAAAAGATAACAGCAATAAACACAAACAAGGCGCTAAAAAGATTGGCGTAATAGGGTATGAAGTTGAGATAGTAGTCAAATACTATTTCATGCAATGTTGCGTTGTTGGTGATAAATTTATCAATTTTCTCGTTTATATCAAAGACTACCGATATGGATATAATAAGAACAATTGAAAACACAAATGTTCCCAAAAACTTTTTTATAATGTATCGGTCCAATATAGTTAGCTTAAATATATTCTTCATATTGTCTTTGTTGCAATCAAATA
>CAZIUT010000164.1:0-4492 GCA_964542545.1 uncultured Dysgonomonadaceae bacterium
TAGATGGAGCTAATGATATAATGCGCTTGTAGTTTTGTGCAGATAATGTGGCTATACACATGATAAAAAGCACAGAGAATATGATTCTTCTATTCATAATATTATAGAGGTTGTTTAAATATTGTATTGTCAACTATCTGCTGTTTGATAGTGTTCAAAGGTAACAAATATATTTTTATTAAGACGGGGCTTTTTTATGTGTACAAACAATGTGTAACCAATGACAAGCAAATAAATTTAACTTATAGCTTTACTTACTGATGGTGAAGTCTATTTTATCGCCTTCTTTAATATTGTTTTTTTTGCAATATCCAGCATTCACCTCCACTACATACAAGGCAGGCTCAGTAGAGATGTAAGAGTTCTCTTTCATTGGGGTTGTATTTGCATGAATGGTTACAATCTCCTTGTTGCTATTTACAAATATTATATCCAACGGAATATAGGTATTTCTCATCCAAAAGCCTTGTATTTCCTCTCTTGGCATTAAAAAAAGCATGCCTGCATTGCGGGGCATTGAGCTTCTATACATTAATCCTTGTGCTGTTTTTTGGTCATTGTCAGCAATTTCAATGTCGATAGCTGCCAGAGTTTCACGTTCAGCTTTACTTATAAATAATAACTCTCCTTCTTTTTTAAAGGTAGGTGCTGAAGTTTCAACTACTAAATATTCGCTGCTCTCTTTTTTGTTCATCACAAAATAAACAACTGTAGCTGCTATTGCTATTAAGGCTACAGCAAGAACTGTTTTTATGTTTTTATTCATCATCTTAATTATCTGTTCAAATAAATATACTTACTTGCTACTATCAATTAGCAAATGTACTGCTTTTCTTTGGAAGGTGTAGTTTTTTAAGATGAAATTGAGATTAACATTGATGTGAACATAGTTATTAGAGAAGAAGCTTTATCATTGAAAACAATTGTTCAATGGGTTTGTCCTAATTATGTTTCCGTTGTTTTGTCTGTCAGGTTTATACATGGTTGTTGTAGTTTAAGCAAAGAGTTTAATGCATACCTAGTCTTGGCAATTTATATATAAATAACTAAATAATTAAATTAAAGAATTCTTCTCAAATGTTTTGATTATTTCTTATTCTTATATATCTTTGACGAAGTGTTTATAAACTACAAAGAGTGTGTTTTGAACTTTTCTTGGTGTAAAGAAAAAGCAGTTGGTTTATTTATTTTTTTGATGAGTATTTGGTCAATAGTATAGTGTTTGAGTGCACTCTGGCAAAAATAGGTTGCTTCTTTTCCATCCCTAAATCCTTAAAAGAGACTTTGATTTAAATTATACATTAATATAAAAAATGAAATAGTTATGAAAAAAAACCTCGCAAAAGTAGGTGTGCTTATTTTAATTTTATTATGCACTTATAGTTATGCATATAGTATAGTACTAAATGATACAGCTCCTAGAGTGGAGTCTAATTCTCTAAATACTACTCTACTAAAAGGGCAAGAATCGTTTTGGAAAAACATATTTAATGGTGAAAATCTGGATGGGTGGCATTTATACAATTCTGATAAACCAATAAATTGGTCAGTAAAAGATGGTATAATGTTTTCGAATGGAGGAAATGGTGACATTGTTACAGATTCTGAATTTGAAAATTTTGAGTTAGAAGTAGAATGGAAAATTAATAAAGGCGGCAATAGTGGTGTGTTTTATTTTGTTCAAGAAGAACAACAATATAAATATCTTTGGTACACAGGTCCTGAATTTCAGATTATTGATGATGAAAGCTATCCAGGTAGTTTGCTTGAGAAGCAAAAAACAGGGTCGTGCTCTGATGTTCTTCCCCCCACTAAATTGGCATCTCATTCTCCAGGTGAATGGAATTACACTCGAATAATTGTTTTTAACGGAAATGTTGAGCATTGGCTCAATGGAGAGTTAGTTTTAAGATATTCAATGGACTCTAAGTTATGGAACGACGCAGTTCAAGAGAGTAAGTTTTCAGATTTAGATTATGCTAAAGTAAGAAAAGGGAAAATAGGGCTTCAAGATCATGGCAGTCCTATTTATTTTAGAAAAATAAGAATTCATGAGTTATAATCTAAATGATTATAGTAAATAAACAGACTAAATAAAAGATAAAAGTTATATTATAATAGTTTAATAAGTAAAGTATATGAACATCAACAGAAGAAAGTTTTTAAAAACTGCTGCCATTGGAGCAGCTGGTTTAACCATAGTTCCTAATTCAGTACTAGGCAAAGCCTATGGACATACTGCTCCTAGCGATAAATTAAACATTGCAGGTATTGGTGTTGGAGGAATCGGTCGTCACAATCTCATTAGAATGGGAACAGAGAACATTGTTGCACTTTGCGATGTCGATCAAAACTATGCTGCAAAAACATTCAAAGATCATCCAAAAGCAAAACTGTTTAAAGACTGGAGGGAGATGTTTGATAAAATGGACAAATCAATTGATGCTATTCTGGTTGCCACTCCAGATCACACTCATGCAGGTGTTTCAGCACATGGTTTAACTTTAGGCAAGCATGTATATGTGCAAAAACCAATGACTCATAGTGTATATGAATCTAGATTGCTTACTAAGCTTGCGAAGAAGCACAAGGTTGCAACACAAATGGGTAATCAAGGGAATTCAATGGATTGGTGTCGTAAGCTTGCTGAATGGGTGCAAACAGGTGTTATTGGTGATGTGTATGAAGCTCATACTTGGACTGATAGACCAATTTGGCCACAAGGTTTGGCAAAACCACAAGGTGGTGTTGCAATTCCATCTACTTTAGATTGGGACTTATTTATTGGACCTGCTGAAAAGCGTGATTATGATCCTGCTTATACTCCATGGAATTGGCGAGGATTTTGGGATTTTGGTACAGGAGCATTAGGTGATATGGCTTGCCATATTATGGATCCACTTTACTGGGCTCTTGATTTAAAATACCCAATTAGTGTTTCTGCCAGTTCAACCGTGTCAAATTTATATTCTCCACCACATGCTCAAAAGGTTACTTATAAATTCCCTGCTCGTCCATCAAAGGGGAATGTAAATATGCCTGAACTAACAGTTCATTGGTATGATGGAGGTTTACTACCTGATAGACCAGAAGAATTAAAAGACGGAGAAATGATGGGTGATTCGGATGGAGGAATTATTTTGGTAGGAACTAAAGGAAAAATAATGACTGGATGCTTCGCAAAGAACCCAACATTACTTCCTCTCTCTAGAATGGACTATTTTAAAGAGCCAGAACCTACTATTCCTAGAATTAAATTTAGAGACAATACAGATGTTATGGCATCTAATGCTCATGAGCAAGATTGGATTAGAGCAGCTAAGGAATCTCCAGAAAATAGAGTAGAGTCATCTTCTAACTTCCAGTTCTCTGGACCATTAAATGAAATGGTTGTAATGGGTGTTTTGGCTACACGACTTTCTGGATTAAAAGGGCTACATCGTGAATTGAAATGGGATGGTGAAAATATGAAGTTTACCAATATTTCAGATTCAGATAAAATCAATGTTTTAACTGTAGATGATTATATTGTAACTGATGGTCATCCCACATTCGACCGTAGATATGCTGAATTTAATGCACTTGAAATGGCAAATGAATGGATTAAGCACACCTATAACAATGGTTTCACACTACCCGATATGCCTAAAGTATAAACAATAATTGAATTGAATTATATGTCTCGGTATCTTACTTCCATAAAGGGAGAAGGATATCGAGATTTTTTTTATAAGGAAAATTATTTATAATTACTTGTCAATAAATAAATCTTTTTAAACCAGTAGCGATGCTGCAATTTCGAGGTTTGTTAGATGATTATTAAACATGTAACGTGATTTGAAAACCACACGTATCACATTAGAATTTTATATTTGCCTTACTTCCAATCATTAACTTTACAATTCTTTTTTTGAGATGTTGCAGATATGAATTCACTTTTCATTATATTTTTCCAGCAAATCATTTCATCTAAAATCTTTTACCAATCCTGTCACACATTTAGCTTCTTTATGTCTCCATTTTGGTAAGTGCTTCATGTGAAAACATAAAAAAAGCATGACAATTAATTTTGTCATGCTTTTTTATATTTAATCCATTAATCTAATAATGGAACAATTTATATTTTATTAGAAAGTATACTTAACACCTACTTGAAGTCTCCAAGCTTGACCAAAGTAATAGTTGTAGTCAAATGTTTTAGTTAAATACTCACCTTTGCTATCTTTTGCAAAAGAGAATTCAGGCACATTATTGCCATCTTTGCCTTCATATTTTAATATTTGGCCTCTGTTTGCAACATCCATCCATTTTTCAACTCCCCATTTACTTCTGATCATGTTACCTACATTCAATACGTCTAAGTTTATTTGGAATGTATTTGTAGTTTCACCAACCTTCACATAGTATTCGCGAGCAATACGCAAGTCAAATTTATGCACCCATGGGTTAGTAGTAGCATTTGCACCAGCATATTTTCCTTTGTTGTTCTTTA
>CAZIUT010000165.1:0-4459 GCA_964542545.1 uncultured Dysgonomonadaceae bacterium
GTCATTGACTAAACTCTTTCAAACATATTGGAAATGTTCTGAAAAGAAAGCTAGGAGCCTCAGAAATCCTCATTTATTTACAATTCGTAAATAAAACCCTTTCAAAAGTGCGGAACTGTCATATTTGGCTGTTTTTGCCCATTTCTTGTAAAAAGAACATTTTGCATGTTTTTTGGGGGTGATTAGGGTGATTTATGGTGCTGTTAGATATAATCATCCTTCGACTACACTCAGGGTTCGAGAATTAAAAGAGTCAAGCGCATTAAGCTTCAAACAGTTTATAACAAGCTGCTTGATTGATAGCAAATAATATGATTTATGACACGTTGTTTTTGCATTATTAGTATCTTTACAAATTAAGATTGCAATTGTGCATATACAAGTAAACTCATAAAAACGGTGACTTATGGATATTAGAAAAACAAAGTATTATATTAAATTCTATGGAGTAGCCTCATTCATACTATTTTGTGTTTATTATTTGTTTGACTTAAGGGTGTTTAAGTCGTGGGATCTTTACGTGCCTTTTATGAAAAAGCTAAGTATGAGTCTCTTTCTTATTGCTTTGATTTTTTTGGTAAGTCATATTGTTATAAAGCTGATAAGCGACCAAGAAGATATTCAGGGCGATAGGTATAATGTGGTGCGTGTAATAAGGTTGTTTGCAATTGCTTTTAGTTTAATTGTAGTGCTCTCTTTTTTGTTTCAAAATCTGTATGCTGCAGCTGTTAGTTTTGGATTGATATCGCTAGTGTTAGGTTTTGCATTGCAGGCCCCCATTACATCTTTTATTGCATGGATTTACTTGGTATTTAAGCGCACCTATTTGGTGGGCGATAGAATTCAGGTAAAAGGATTTAGGGGCGATGTGGTGTCGATAAGCTACCTTGACACTACTATTTTGGAGTGCAATGGCGACTACTTGGGCAGCGATAGAAGTAGTGGTAGAATAGTGAGATTTCCGAATAGTTTGGTGTTGCGAGAAGAGGTTATAAACTACTCGGGCCCCGATATGCCTTTTATGTGGCATGAAGTGCCTTTGCAAATAGCCTATACAAGCGATTTGCAGTTTGTGGAAGAGACATTGCTCTTGGCTGCTAACAGAGATTTTGAGGAGCAGTATCCTGCACTTGCAGAAGTGAAGAATGAGCAGTGGGATCCAACTGTATATTTTAGGATAAATAGTTTTGCTTGGATGGAGGCTGTGATTACTTATCCTGTTGAGCCTAAAGATACAGCTGCAAGGAGAAACAGAATTCTGAAACATGCATTACCTATATTGAATAGTGAGCCCGAGAGGGTGCAATTTCCAGAGGGAACCCATAGATAACAGCTTTCTTGCTTTTTTTGTTATATCTATACTCTGTATATCCTCATTATAGATGTGAAGATTGATGACAGCATTGAGTCTATTCAGTTAAAAAAGCCATAAACTACTTAAGTGGTTATTTGTGGCAATAAATTTTCTTACATTTGCATTATTAATAAAAACGAACACATATTTCAAGTTTTAATACGATAAGAGTTTTATATAATGATTATATCTGTACTTATTTCGCTATTCCTGGTTACAGGAAGTTTTCAAACAATCTTCGCCGAATCTTCGCAAAATGTATACTCAAACATAGAGTTGAATATAAAACAATCAAATCCTCCTAAACCAGCTGGAAGGATTATTGAAATACCCGATATCGATCCGATGTTTCCGGGTGGAAGCGGTGCAATGAAAAGTTTTATAGCCGCCTCGTTGAATTATCCACGCGAGGCTGTTGATAATGAAATACAGGGTTTGGTGGTGTATGATTTTGTGGTGGAATTGGATGGCACACTCTCTGATTTTGAGATTATGCACCGTGCACATCCTCTTTTAGATGCTGAGGCACTCCGTATTATACAATCTATGCCTCGTTGGCGACCTGCAGTGTATAAAGGAAACAATGTGAGAGCTAGGCAATATGTGCCCATGTATTTTAAGCTGAATAAGAATGCAGGTGGTTCATATACATCGTCAACAGCACAAACCCGCAAACAGATGCCTATAGACCCAAATGAGGAGATATTTACTATTGTGGATGTGATGCCTCAGTTTGTGACTGGAGAAGAGGGATTGGGTAGGTTTATTGGTGAGTTTTTGAAATATCCTTCACAAGCAAGAGAAAATAATATTGAAGGACGAATAGTTTGTTCTTTTATTGTAAGAAAAGATGGCACAGTATCGAATATTGAAGTTGTAAATGGTTTAGACCATGAGCTTGACAATGAGGCTTTGCGCGTATTGAGCATGATGCCAAAATGGACCCCTGGTAGGAATGATAACCAGGCTGTGAGTGTGAAGTGCATCTTGCCCATTGATTTTACTATTGAGTAAGGAGGCAGTGTTTAGCTTTCAATCCCTGCCCTGAGTGGAGTGGAAGGGCGGTGTGTTTAACCACACCACATAACATGAACTTATCATGAAATAGAAAAGTGCTTCATGGGGTAAAACATTTGCAAATGGAGGGGAGCGAATACTCTGTATAGGTTTTATAAAATAAACCCACACGAAACGATTCGTGCGAGAGCGGCGATAGTATTTAGCATTGTCATTACAATCTCGTCTAAATAATTAGAAATATCTGTTTTATTGGTAGTATAAGTGAGAACGCAAGCAGTTAGCCTAAGTAGACTATAATAGGAGTGTACAAAATAACGGAACAGATTCTTAATACCCGTTTAAAAAGACAGTAATATTCTTACCCAATCTTGAACCCCGAATCCCGAGTTTAACTCTTAATTTCCACCTCTATACTCATATTTATGCTCTCCTTCGTGCGTGTTGATATAGATTGTGAAGTCTTGGTTTTGAAGTCCCTCTAATTTAAAAGACGAATAGGTGAGCATGGGAGCTCCTGGAGGGTCGTCGTTTCTGGTATAACTAAGATAGAGTGTGGGTTGCTCCGCCTCCATATCCCTCAATAGGGCTATGGTGTGTGCTTTGGAATGAAAGTCTACTTGTAGTGATACATTAAAATAGTTGCCACTTACCCACCTGCTTATAATTTTAACAGGCTCGGTTTTTATTTCCTCTATATTATCTGTTTTTTTTATATCTCCTAGAAAAATGGGACTAATTCTATTTATTTTAATAGAGTCGTTCTGTAAAGGTGTGTAGTTTAAAAACACACGATCACCATTTTTTAGTTTTAGGGTAGAGGAGTTGTTGGGCATTAAAACAGTACCGTTGTCTAATTGAATGTTTATTGAAGCCCCGTTTTTCACAACGGTTGCAAGCTCTTCGAAGAAATTGGGCAAACGAATATCTTCTTTATCGCAACTGATAAAGAACAAAAAACAAAGAACTAAGAATAAAAGTATAGACTTGTTTTTCATTATGTGTAGAGCATTTTAATCTTGAACCGACAGATGATTGATAAGTATATTGGCATACATTTCTGTTATTTTTGTTTTAAGGAAGTCTACATCTTTATTATCAATCTTTATTTTGTCAACTTGTTTGTTTACGTAAGTAATAAAGTTGTCTTTTTCTTTAGCAGTGTACTTATTGCTAAATTTGATGCTACTCTTTAGCATATCGTAGGCAATATAATTGACTGTAAATATCTCGTAGTTTTTGTAAATTTCTGTATCAATTAAATCTGCTACTTCTTGAAGCAATGTAGATCTGTTTTGAGTTGCATCCACTGAATCAATTTCCTCATTCAAAGGTTTGCAAAACCTAAAGCAAACATTTCCTTTATATCCTTGTATGCCTGTGAGCATATTGATGAGGTCGTCTTCTTTCGATTTTTTGAAACCTTCAATATCACGTTTTAGTTGAAACTCTTGTGCTTTAAGAAAATCGCAAGGGTCATATTCATAAGAGATGGATAGCGGAACTATATTAAGTGCCTTTAAACTGTCGATAGGGTTTTTCCTATCTGTAAGTGTTAGCATTTTCAGCATGCTTGCTTGTGTTCTGTCGTTTGAGTCTTTTGCACGTCCTTCGCGTTGAGCAATCCAGATAGATTGTTTCTTGTCTGTAATTGTTTTGTGCATATATTTGGAGAGGTGCTGTGAAGCCGCCAATATTTGACGAACCGGAATATCTCTTTTTACAATAAAACTTTTGTTTAATCTTACTAATGTAGCTATCCATGGGTAGATAAGGAGATTATCGCCAATTGCTATTTCTGTTGTTTCATATCCGTGCTCTTCTAAAGAAATGTTCAACAAGCCTGCATCTAAAATTATGTCTCTATGATTTGAAATATATGTGTGGCTTTTATTTAGGTCTATCTCTCTTGGGTTCAACAGCTCTAGTTTATCGACATTGTGCTTTATAAACTTCAGGATGATATTGTATATTACATTTTTCTGGAAATCGTAGATGGTTTTGAAGCCACGCATTTGCAAAGAGAAATCATCCCATGTAACAGGTGCAATTACTGGTTCTATGGCTGCCTTAAACATTTTGTCGTTT
>CAZIUT010000166.1:0-2622 GCA_964542545.1 uncultured Dysgonomonadaceae bacterium
TGGCAATGGCAACTATCATATCGAAGTTTTCTGTGAACTCAATTTCCTTGAACTTGTGTAATACCTCTTCAAAAGATTTGGTTGGTAGCATAGATGTATTTGTTGTTTTTTTAGATAAATGGATGTTCAGACTATTATATTAATAGCGTTTCAGAAGTTTCAAAACAAAGAAACCACCTACTACTTGTATTGCAATTCCTGGCAATCCTAAACGGATGTCTTGTAGTGCAATATAAAGGTCTTGTGTAAGTATCCATTCAAAAGCAGTACCTATAAACTGATAGGCAAGAACAGCCAATAGTACTCCTAGAAATGAAACTTTTCCAAAGTGTTTTGCTGCCAAACATGCTGCCAATACCAACACAACCGATTTAATCATAATTGCTGGAAGAACAGCCACAGGAGGCATTCCAAAAAGCATTGAGTTCATCAATGGTGAAGCAATTGCTGTGAGCATTCCCACAAACAAACCATACTTGTAAGCAGCAATAAGTGTGAAGAAATAGATAGGCAGAAATATAAACCCGCCTTGAGGCACTAAATGTGCTAGCTGTGGAAACAGTAAATTGCCTAGTACAAAGAGAGAAGCGAGCACATAAGTTTTAGCGTCGCTTAGACTCAGATAGTTAACTTTTGCTGTTGTAATCATAGATAATAAGTTTTAATAAAGTGTTCTACAAAATATTCAAATCATATACATGATATATGAGATTACACAAAAATAATCATTTTTTTAGTGTGGGAAAGGAATGTGACAGCATATTTGCATAAAAAACAGTAAAGCACACAGTTATTTTGACTATTTCTTTGCAAACTAATAAAAATGAAAAGATGTGTTTGAGTTAATGATAAAAAACAGTGTGAAAACTATTCATTTTATCTCTGTTTGGAGTTTATTGATTACGACGGGTGCAGATAAAAAATCAAATAATTTTAATCTCATTTTTTTCACATAGCTCAAGTGCCATCTCTCGCAAACGAAACTTCTGTATTTTACCACTACCAGTCATTGGGAAGGAATCTATAAAAAAGACATAACGAGGGGTTTTGTATTTGGCAATGTGTCCTTTGCAGTAGTCGCGAACATCTTCTAGGGTAAGTTGACACCCCTCTTTAAGAATGATGAATGCGCCCACATCTTCACCGTAACGTTCTGATGATACGCCCACCACCTGTACATCCTGCACTTCTGGCATCCTGTAGAGATAGTCTTCCACTTCTTTTGGTGAAATGTTTTCTCCTCCTCTGATAATCATATCCTTTATGCGACCTGTGATGCGATAATTTCCATTCTCATCCTTCACACCCAAATCGCCCGAATGCATAAAACCATTGGCATCGATAACCTCTGCTGTAGCTTCGGGATTTTTATAATAACCTTTCATCACGTTATAACCTCTACAGCACATCTCCCCAACAACACCCACAGGGCACTCTTCACCAGTTTCGGGGTCAAGCACCTTCACCTCTGTAAATTCATATGCACTCCCCACTGTTGTCAAACGAACCTGAAATGAGTCGTCTATTCTACTTTGTGTCATTCCAGGCGATGTCTCGGTCATTCCGTAAACACTGGTCACATCCATAAACATTTTTTCATTTACCTGTCTCATCAGTGCTTCGGGACAAAGTGCCCCTGCCATGATGCCTGTACGCAGTGAACGCATATCAAACATGTCGAACATGGGATGGTTTAGCTGGGCTATGAACATTGTAGGCACACCGTGCAGCACAGTACATTGTTCTTTATGGATAGATGCCAGTGTTACAAGCGGATCAAATCGTTCTACCATTACTTGTGTGCTGCCGTGAGTAAGGCAACACATAGTGGCAAGTACCACTCCAAAGCAATGAAACAGGGGGATGCAGACACAGCATTTATCGTCGCTGGTAAATTGCATATGAAGTCCGGTCAGATAACCATTGTTGGTGATATTGTGGTGGGTAAGCATTACACCTTTCGGAAATCCAGTTGTGCCAGAGGTGTATTGCATATTCACTACATCGTGAGAGGTGGAGAGCGAACGCAATTCCCTGAACTTATTGTCATCCACATTTTTTCCAAGTAGCAAAATTTCAGCGGTGTTATACATACCTCTGTATTTTTCTTGACCAATGTAAACCACGTTCTTCAGCTCAGGGAAGCTCTCTAATTTAAGTTTACCACGTTGTACTTTTTTTAGTTCTGGTATCAACTCATAGATAATGTCGGTGTAGTTGCTTCCTGGCACTCCATCGGTCATGCAGAGGGTGTGCATGTCAGAGTTTTTGATCAAATAAAGCAATTCTTCGGAGCGGTAGTTTGTATTAACTGTCACCGCTACTGCACCAATCTTAGCAGTTGCATAGAGAAAGGTGAGCCAGTCTGGCACGTTCTGTGCCCAAATGCCCACGTTAGAGCCACGTGTTACTCCTATGGCAATCAACCCCTTGGCCATGTGGTCTACTCTTTCGTTGAATTTCTCCCAAGTAAAACGCAGGTTGCGGTCAGAGTAAACGATGTATTCCTTATCTGGTGTTTTTTTTGCCCAATACTCAAGCCAGTCGCCTATAGTTTTATCGGATAGTGTGATAGCTGAATTTTTAGTCATCTTGTTATAAGAAGATTAGTGTTTTTATAAA
>CAZIUT010000166.1:2722-4431 GCA_964542545.1 uncultured Dysgonomonadaceae bacterium
TATTATGCTGGAGAATATACCACGCCTAGTATTTTTGCTTCGGAGGGATAATTGGCTGTTACCAGATGATTGACAATAGAATCGTAATAGATACTGTCGCCTTTGTTCAGAATATATTTTTCAGTTCCGTAATGTACCACGATAGACCCTTCTAAAACAAAGAGGAATTCTTCGCCCTCATGCGATGAAAGGTTCTCTTTTCCAGTACCCGATTCAATATTGATTAGAAATGGCTCCATATTTCGCCCCGCTTTTCTAGCCGCCAGTGAAATGAAATCCATATGAGAGTTGTTGCTGGTATGATGACTGGTAAAGGTAACTGGTTGTTGTGAGTCAGTGTGCCTATTTACCACTGGCCCCATCTCTTCGCTATCGTCTAGAAAAGTACCCAATCGCACCCCAAGTGCTCGTGCAATTTTTATCAATGAAGAGAGTGAGGGTATAATATCAATCTCGCAGATTGTGTTCACCTGATCTACTGTAAGTCCCGACCCTGTAGCAAGTTCCTCTATCGACATATTTCTGTCGGCACATAACATCTTAATTTTTTCTGTAATAGCACTCATATAGTTTATGTTTTAAAAGTTGCGAAAATAACAAAACTATACCAAAGTGGCAAATATTATCACTATATGTTTGTTTTAAATCCTCTTTTAGAATAAAACTGTAACTTATAGGTTGCTAAATGCATAAAAAGATAAAAGAAAAGGGTGTACTTGTTTTAATAGATTGAACCCCTTCAGAGTTCTACTGTATATATTGCTATATATCACGGGTTTACACCCGTGGATATTCATGTTTAACCACTTTGTGGTTTAAACTCAATGATTGAATAATGGGGGATTTATTAAATGTCTTACTGCGGTTTCAATGCTCTTGCATATTCCTTCAGCACCCTTTCTCTTGCATATTTGTGGTCAACAATAGCATCGGGGTATTTGCTTGTTTCCAATTCAGGCACCCATTTCTTGATATACTTAAGGTTTTTATCGAACTTATCGGTCTGAGCAGTCGGGTTGAATATTCTGAAATAAGGTGCAGCATCACAGCCACTACCAGCCACCCATTGCCAGTTGCCATTGTTCGACGATAGTTCATAGTCGTCGAGCTTTGCTGCAAAATAAGCCTCTCCCCATTTCCAATCTATCAGTAAATGTTTGCATAAGAAACTGGCCACAATCATGCGCACCCTATTGTGCATATAGCCTGTTTGGTTAAGTTCTCGCATTCCTGCGTCAACAATAGGGTAGCCTGTTTTTCCTTCGCACCACATCTGAAACTCCACTTCATTGTTACGCCATTCAATAAACTCATACTTGGGCTTAAAAGATTGATTAACCACATGAGGAAAGTGATATAGAATTTGCATAAAAAACTCTCTCCAAATCAATTCTCCCAACCAGGTCTGATTGTGTTTTAAAGCAAATGCTACACACTTTCTGATGCTGATAGTGCCAAAGCGCAGTGCAGTTCCTAATAGGCTAGTGCCTTGCAAAGCTGGATAGTCTCTATGCTTTTCATATTCATCAATAGTTTCAGCATCAAGCTCAGGTGTGCTATATAGCATATTAGTTTTCTCAAACCCTATATCCTTTAAAGAGTGCATATTAGCACTGCTTTGCTGCAAAAAGTTATCAAGGTTGGGCTTGTATGTTTTATAATCGTTTGTAGTTAGTTTTTCTCTCCATTTCTTTGAGTAGGGGGTGTAA
>CAZIUT010000167.1:0-4422 GCA_964542545.1 uncultured Dysgonomonadaceae bacterium
TTTTCCGTATCTTTGCACCCATGTTACACGAAATATCAATACAAGAATATTATAATAAAGCCCCACTTATCCCTTTGGTAGATGTGCGTTCACCCAGTGAGTTTCTTCAGGGTCACATTGTAGGAGCTGTCAACATCCCACTGTTTTCCGACGTCGAAAGAGCAGCAGTGGGAACTATCTATAAAAAGAAAACAAAAGAGAAAGCAATAGAGTTGGGCTATGAATATGTAACGCCAAAGCTGCAATGGTTTTTAGACGAAAGTGCTAAGGTTGCAAAACAAGGCGCTATTGCAGTGCATTGCTGGCGGGGCGGCATGCGCAGTCATTCGTTTGCAGAGCATTTGCACGACAATGGTTTCGAAGAGGTGTATATAATTAAGGGAGGATACAAAGCTTTTCGTAATTATGTATTAGATTTTTTCGAACAAGAGATTAAACTACACATATTAGGTGGCTACACTGGCAGCGGAAAAACGTTTATATTAAACGAGTTGAAACAGATGGGAGAGCAGGTTGTCAACTTAGAGGGTCTAGCACATCACAAAGGCTCGGCTTTTGGGTCATTGGGAGAGACATCACAACCTTCGTCACAGCACTTCGAAAATGAGTTGTTTGAATATTGGCGTCATTTAGATATACAACAACCAGTGTGGCTGGAAGACGAAAGTGCACGAATAGGTTGTGTGCAGATACCCAAAGCGCTACATGCGCAAATGCGATCCAATAAGCTGTATTTTATCGATATTCCGAAGGAGGAGCGAGCGAAGCTTTTAGTTGAAGAATATGCAAGCTTTAATCCTAAGCACTTAGCCAAATCTATCAATGGCATAGCAAAACGCTTAGGAGGGCAAAACGTAAAAGCTGCTTTGGCTGCTTTGGCAGTCGAAGATTATTTTCAGGTAGCAATGATTACACTGCAATATTATGATAAAGCCTACCTCAATGGAGTGGGGAAGAGAAAGCCAGAAATGGTGCAGCGTATTCCTCTGCGCACAGTTAATCATACTGAAAATGCAAAACAATTATTAGAAATAGAAAAATAGATGGATAATATAAAGAATAGTATAAAACTCACTCAATATAGTCATGGTGCAGGTTGTGGATGTAAAATTTCTCCACAAACATTAAGCACCATTTTACACACCCAACTGCCAACACAAAATCATCCAAACTTATTGGTGGGCAACGATAGCAGAGACGATGCTGCTGTATTTGATTTAGGCGATGGCACAGCTATTATTAGTACAACAGATTTCTTTATGCCCATTGTCGACGATCCTTTTTCGTTTGGACGTATAGCTGCAGCCAATGCTATTAGCGATGTATATGCTATGGGTGGTGAGCCTCTTTTGGCCATAGCCATACTAGGGTGGCCCTTAGATAAGTTAGCTCCAGAAGTAGCGCAACAGGTTTTAGAAGGTGGACGAAGCATCTGTGCCGAAGCTGGTATTGCACTGGCTGGAGGGCATAGCATTGATAGCCCCGAACCCATCTTTGGGTTGGCAGTAACAGGCAGGGTTGATATCAAAGACCTCAAGCGCAATGATACTGCCCATGAGGGTTGCCAATTGTTTATAACCAAGCCCTTAGGTGTAGGCATTTTGAGTACTGCACAAAAGCAAGGTAAGCTGAAAGACGAAGATGCTGACTATGCACCCAATTCAATGATGCAGCTCAATAAAATAGGTAGCCAGTTATCAAAGATAGCGGGTATAAAAGCAATGACAGATGTTACTGGTTTCGGATTGTTGGGCCATTTGGTAGAAATGTGTGAGGGAAGCAATCTTTCTGCCGAAATAAAGTTTAATAAGATTCCACTATTACCAAAAGTGCAAGCGTATTTAGACCAAGAGTGTATTCCTGGCGGAACTTACCGCAATTGGGATAGTTATGGCTGTAAGGTGGAACTTCGCGCTGATGATGATAAATTTATTCTGTGTGACCCACAAACAAGCGGTGGTATCATGATTGCTGTAGAGCCTTCGGCTATTGAAGAAGTAACAGCCCTGTTAGCCAAAGAGGGATTTCTGGTAGAATCTTTTGGAAGGTTTGTGGTGAGAGGAGAGCGGTTGATTGTGGTGAAATAGTTGTGCTGTTTTACTATATTGTTGCTGTTTGATGTGTCCCTGAGCTTGTCGAAGGGGTCGAAAAACGTCTACTGCCCCTCGTTTCCGAACGAGGGGGGTATGGTTTAGCGTTTGCAACGCGATAAAAAGATGAAATAAAATATAAGATAAAGTCATCAAATTGAAATTTCAACAATAATTTAGTTGTTAAAAACAACAAACCATTAGCCCCTCGTTACAAACGAGGGTAGTAAAAAAGACAGTAGGCTTATGCCCGCTCGCGCCCCTTTTGTAAAGCGCGAGCGGGGTATTCATTATTCCTCCTCCACAATCTTTATCTCATCATCGGTAAGGCCATATAATTGATATACCAGTTGGTCTATTTCTCTATCAGTTTTGTCTATTTCTGCTTTTAGGCTTTGTGCTTTCTTCTTTTGTTCGTTAAAATATTGCATCCATTCAGCTTCTTCTGAGAGGGTTAGTTTTACTTTTTCTTTTTGAAGTTCTTTTAGAAAATCAGCAAACTCCAACTCACTCCAGTTTCTTAGCTTTGTCGTAGGTTTTTTTATTTCAAATTTGTTTTGAATAAAATGAAGAAACTGATTAAGAATGTTTTCATAAAGTTCAGTTTTACTGATTCTATCATTTACTTTTTCAACAATAGGATCTTGGTGTTCTATATTATCTAATTTAGGTAATGGAAAAGGCTCCAAGTATTTTGTTTTAAAAGTAAAGAATCCACCTCTTAAAACATAACCTGTGTTTTTTAGAAAAAACCAAAGTATACTTGAATTTAGAATTGCTAACCAAAATCTATAGTCTTCTTTAATATCATTCCTTTTAGCAAGAGTGTAGCATTTTGTATTGTGGTAAAGATTATTTGTATCTAATGTCATATTTGTACCTAATGATATCTCAGGAGTAATAATCTTTTTTTGCTCAAATAAACTTTTTTCTCTTGAACGGTGCAAACTATACCAAGCTTTTGGGTTTGTTTTATATCTTATTTTTCTTGCTGTTAATTCATCTTTGAAAGGTAGCATATAATCATAAGCCAAAGGATAATTTTCTTTGAAAAAGTCTTCTTCATAAGGAACCGTTCTCCCATTTTCTTCTATGTGTGGATAAAAACAGTAATAGGTGTTTTTAAGGGGAGCGTATTTTTTTACATCTTCTCCTTTTAATATAGGCTTCACTGTTTCAGATTCTATTGTAATTGTCTTTTTAATTTTGTCTGAATAGCCAATGAATTTATCTCCTTTGATCTCACCTTTCATTAAGAAAATACTATCTCCAACTGAAACAATACCTTGACTAATATTCTCAAATACATCTTTTACAGTTTGTGGTTGTTTCTTTAGTTTTTCAAATAAATTATTTTTAGACTCACTCTGTAAATTCCAATTATTACTGCTTAATGTATCATAGTGAATATTTTCAAATTCAAATTTGATTAATAGTTCAGAAGGTTTCAGTTTCTTGTATTTTATAATATTGTTATTACCTGATAAGGAAAGAATGCAAGTATATGTTGAAGCATCAGCAAAAACCATTTCTGCACCAAAATGTACAATTTCTTCTACAGCCTTATTTTCAATTAAGAGTTTTCTTATTCCTTCACCAAAATCGCTAACCATAAATTTATGTGGAAGAATAAATGAAGTTTTTCCATGTTTGTTTATTAACTCAAAAGTCTTTTCAATAAAAAGAACATAAATGTCAAATCTACCAGTTGCAGACTTATAAATAGTTTCATAAAACTTTGTTTCTTTTTCAAAGTTATCTCTTAAACCTTGTACTCTCAAATACGGCGGATTCCCAATCACCACATCAAACCCACCTCTGCTAAAGATATCGGGAAACTCCTCATGCCAATTAAAAGCCTTGTCGCCAGCCACCTCGGGGTCGTCAATCAGAGAGTTGCCACACTTTATATTATCGTTTAGCGATGTTAGTGCCCTGCCTTTTTGTGCTGTGCGCAACCAAAGCGATAGCTTAGCAATCTCTACACTCTCTTCGTTTATATCCACACCATACAGGTTGTTTTCTAGAATAGAGTTCTCTACCTCGCTCAATATCATGGAGTCGCCCAGTAGTTTAGCCTGCAATTCGTCTATATATCTGTGCTCTGCAATCAGATATTCAAGCGCTTGATTCAAGAATGCACCACTACCACAAGCAGGGTCGCAAATGGTTATTTGCAAGAGCCACGCTCTATAATCTTCTAGTTGTTGCAGCAATTGTTTTAGTGTATCTTTTCGTCTTCCTTTCCGCTCCTTTTCATACTCTTCTTCCTGAATATTGAGGGCCGCTTTCTTCTCCTCGCAAAGCTTGCCAACCGTGTTTTTTACTATAT
>CAZIUT010000168.1:0-4410 GCA_964542545.1 uncultured Dysgonomonadaceae bacterium
TGATTGCAAAGCACAGAAATGGTCCTACTGGAATTGTGCGGATGAAATTTGTGAACGAATATGTTCTATTTAAAGATGAAGAACCACAGTATGCAGAGTTTTCATCGAGTATGAACAGACGCGATGTTCCACCTCATGATAGTTATCCAGTAGAAGCTGGTGGAAGTTTTAACAGAGGCAATGAAAATCCTTTTTGATGAACAAAAGTATTATGATTAAGAGTACTTTAGTTGTGATAGTTATGTTGGTGACTATGAGTTGCAATTCAGTAGAATCTGATGCTGAGAAAGCGGCATCTCTTATAAATAAAAGTATAGAGCAATCACAACATCTTAAATTTGAAAATGCTGAAAAGAATTACCTTAAAGCTCAGGAAATCATTGATAAATACGTGGGAAAAGATAATAAGGTTGAGTTTTATGAGCATTTTGCTAACTACAGAGACAAAGAAAAAAAACAAAATGCAAAATAAACTAATTAAGTATGATAGAAAGCTGAATATTGTGTAATTTTGAATTTTCAATAAAGAATAATTTAAAAGATGAGGGTAACTTGTTTTTCTGCATCAAATAATATATACAAACATGAATAGATCTTATTTAATTGCACTCTTCGCAATAATTGCTTTTTGGGCAACTGCTCAGAACTCACCCTATCCAAAGGTTGTTATAGATGGTCAAGAGTTTTATAGCTACGAAGTGAAGCCTGGCGAAGGACTTTTCTCTGTATCAAGAACATTTGAACTTCCCATTGATCAGATATTAAAGTATAATCCTTTGGCTAAAGATGGATTGAAGAGTGGGCAAAAGTTGAATATTCCTATTCCCACATCTAAGCAAAAACCAGTTTTAGATCAAAACTCTGTCTTTTATCACAATATTGAGCGTGGCGAAACGGTCTATTCGCTTGCGGCTATGTACAATACTACTCCAGAAGCTATTTATAAACTAAACCCTACTGCACGCGAAGGAATTACAGTAGGGGCTGTTCTTGAAATTCCACAAAGAAAGATAATAAGCGATGTGAAAGAAGAGAACTATCGTTATCACACTATTTCTCCTCAAGAAACGCTCTACTCCGTTTCGCGTACGTATTCATTAACACCCGAAAATATTATAGCAGCCAATCCGGGCTTGTCTGTTCAATCTTTTCAGATTGGTAAAACCATTAGGATACCGTTTTTTGAATCAAATGAAACTTTTTCTTCTTATGCTGGCCCTGTTGTATTAGAACAAACAAAACATAAAGTGAAAAGGGGAGAAACATTGTTTAGTATTTCTCAGCAATATGGTGTGACTGTAGAGGAATTAGAGAGCATAAACCCAGGCATTTCTACAACAGAGCTCAGCACCAATAGAGTTTTGATTATTCCTGTGAAACGTTTTGACAACGACCTCGCTAGACAAGATGCAGTGAAAGAGTCGCGTGCGAATCTTCTTTTATCAAAAAGAAAAGATGTTGAAAGAATAAATGTAATGCAGGTGGGTCTGTTAATGCCTTTCTTAGAAAAGAACAGCGGACATAAGGTTCGTATTCAAGAATACTACGAAGGCTTTTTATTGGCAGTAGAGCAACTTAAAAAACAAGGTGCTAACCTTGAATTATATGTTTTTGATATAGGAACAGAGAACGATACTAAAAAACTTGAAAGTCTTTTAACAACGATGGAGATGCAGAACTTAGATCTTATTGTTGGAGGTGTTTCAGATAAGCAAATAAAGGTATTATCTGATTTTTCAAAATCGAAAAATATTAAGTATGTTATTCCATTCTCATCAAAAAACACTGAGGTGTTGAATAATGGAAATATCTTTCAGGTGAATACTCCGCAAGTAACTCTTTATAATAAAGCTTCTCAGGTTTTCGTGAACAAGTTTAATAAAGCAAATATTGTTTTCTTAGAAACTGATGATGATCATGAAAAAGATAGCTTGATGGTTGTAATGAAAAGAGACTTGAAGAGCCGTTCTGTTCCTTATAAATCGGTTGTTATCTCTGAATCTTTGAGTAGAGAATTACTTCCTCTATTAGATGATACAAAAGAAAATATCTTAGTCCCTGCATCAGGCGACATTGGTGTTTTGGGTGAAGTATTGGGTACTTTGAATGGGTTGAAAGAAACTCATTCAGATTTAAACGTAGATTTGTTTGGTTATCCTGAGTGGCAAACATATGAGTACAATTATTTGAAAGATTATCATAGCCATGGCACACATATATATACTTCATTTTATGTAGATAAAAATGCTAGAGAAACAGTTGACTTTGAACGAAACTTTAAGAAATGGTATAAAAAGGATTTACAAAGAACCTATCCTCAATATGCAATGTTGGGGTATGATACAGGACTCTATTTCTTATCAGCTTTATTTAAGTATGGTAGGAACTTTGAAGCAAATTTGAATTCTATTTATGTTGACACATTGCAGTTTGCATTCAATTTTGAAAGGGCTAATAATTGGAGTGGTTTTATTAATACTGGTTTGTATTTGGTAAACTACGATACAAATTCACACATCAATAAATCAGATAAGAGCCGATGAAATATCAACTAAAATGGATAGTATTAGTTGTCTTGATGTTTGTAGCAAGTGCAATTTCACAGGCGCAACAAATTGAAAGGTATAAACCTCAATTTAAGTTTGGTGTGGGGGCAGGAGCAGTATTTACATCTATTGATTTTATTTCTAAAGTTCCTCAAAATTCTAGTCAGGGATTGTCAGGGGGAGTTTCTGTACGCTATATTTCTGAAAAACACCTCGGGGTTCTTGCCGAACTTAACTATACACAGCGCGGATGGACCGAAGATTTTAGCGAAGAACCTAGAAATCCCGATCATGCTTATTCTCGCACGCTTAACTATGTTGAATTGCCGTTAATGACACATATATACTTTGGCGAAAAGTTTAAATTTATATTGAATTTAGGGCCTCAGTTTAGTTATATGTTTAGTGATAAAAAAACAATGAATGATGCATTGTCGAGTCATGTAGAGAGTGAGTATGCGAAAGATCCAGATACTCCAATTTTTTTGCAGTATGAGACAATAGATAATAAATTTGACTATGGATTGTTGGGAGGTTTAGGGGTCGAATTTGACACAGGTCTTGGTAGCTTCGTTTTAGAAGGCCGATACTATTTTGGTTTGGGCGACTCTTTTGATAATAGTCGCAGTAAGGCAGGCAATTTCTCTCGTTCTGCACATCGCTACTTTGCTGGTAAACTTACCTACTACTTCTTCAGTTTCTAAAAACGTGCTTTTCTATATTTGCTGATATATTTCAATAGAAAATTACACCTTTTTCATTGAGTTTTTAGTGACTCACAATTGTTTAATCAATAAAAATGATATCTTTGTGAACATTTTTGCATGAATGCATGTTCATATATCTGTATAACGAATAACATTATGGAAGTAGAAAAGATTAAACTAGAAAGAGCAGCCTATATTTTAAAGGCTTTGGCACACGAAACTCGTTTGTGTGTGCTGTTGCACTTGACTAAAAACAAGGAGACATCGGTTTCGGATTTGATGAAAGAAGTTGGTTGCGAGCAATCACTCTTGTCTCATCATCTTACAGATTTGCGAGCGAAGGGAATACTAAACGCACGAAGAGATGGACAACGAAATCTCTATTCAATAAATAACGATCAAATAATACCTCTATTAGAGTGTATTTTAAATTACTGTAAGTAGAGAAGTTTATGAAGAATTTATTATTAATGCATTGGCTTAAAATTGTTGGAATGCTAGTTGGTGCTCTAGGCGGTTATATTTATTATGTAAAAGTAGGTTGCCTATCCGGTACCTGCCCTATAACGTCTGACCCTACCAATAGTATGTTGTATGGAGCTCTCATGGGTTTCCTGCTATTTGGACTGTTTACAAAGAGTCCGAAGAAAGAACCAGCAAATGAGAAAGTTGATAAAAAATAAGTGGCAGTATCATATGAAATCAAAATTTATAATTTTAGGTGTTTTATCGGCAATTGTTTTGGCGGCATGCACCAACACAAACAAACAAGATAATCAAGAAATAAAATCAGAACAAATAGAAACTAACATGACACAAAAAACAATTAACTTAACAAAAGCAGAATTCTTAACCAAAGTTGCAAACTACGAGCAAAACCCTGAGAAATGGAAATATTTAGGTGACAAACCATGTATAATTGACTTTTATGCAGACTGGTGCGGCCCATGTAAAATGGTTGCTCCTATATTAGAAGAACTAGCTGACGAGTACAAAGATGAAGTTTATATCTACAAAGTAGATACAGAAGCAGAACAAGAATTAGCTGCTGCTTTTGGTATTCGCAGTATTCCTTCAATACTATTTTGCCCAATGGGCGAACAGCCACAAATGGCTCAAGGTGCACTTCCTAAAGATGGTTTCAAGAAAGCTATCGA
>CAZIUT010000169.1:0-4325 GCA_964542545.1 uncultured Dysgonomonadaceae bacterium
CGGCTGGTATAAAACGGTCGGCAATCACACCCAACAGTCCGGGCATAAAAAGCGAAGCAATACCCATAGTTGCAAAGAAACTACCAATTTGCACACCCTTAAAACCCAGTTGACCTCCAAGGTAAGCTCCCAAAGAAATTAACCATGCTCCCCAAATTGCATATTGGAGAAAGTTCATAAAAATTAAACGTAGTTTTAGATTCATAAGATATTAGTTTACAATGAATGTATATTTAGTTTTTAGTTCTTGCTAAGTCTCACTTCTCATCGTTTGAGCCAAGGTGCAGGATCAAGTTTTGTTGTCTGTTTCCATAGCTGAAAGTGCATTGTAGCAATTCCTGTGTCAGAATCTGTATATATCTTACCCAATGCATCGCCTGTCTTCACCTTCTGTCCTTTTTGTACATATACGTCAATAATATTGGCGTAAAAAGTATAATAGTCGCCATGGCGAAGAATCACACAGTTGTTATATCCTGGGAATACAATAATACGCGATACTTCGCCATCAAAAATAGAGCGAATGTTTGAATTTTGCTGTGCTTGTATATCTATCCCACTACTGTTGGTAGATACATTCCACTCGCTGTGCTTTTGCACACCAAAAGGCGATACAATAGTAGCCGCTCCAGTTACAGGCATGGGCAGTTGTCCTTTATTGGCTACAAAGTTTTTTGATAAGTTGAAAGTCTCTGCTTCGGCAATTAGGGGCTCTTCTTTTTCTATAGGCTTGGCAATCGGAACTGTTTTTTCAGGTTTTGTTTCTCCTCGTTCTTTTCGTCTTTTTTCTTCGGCTAAGCGTTGTTCCTCTTCACGTTTTTTGCGGCGCTCTTCTGCTAATCGTCTTTCGCGTTCTTGTCTGGCAACCTCTTCAGCAATCAATCGTTCAATTTCGGCATTCAATTTATTAGCTTGTTGCTGTTTCGCTTGGAGTTCCTTTTGCAACTCATTTTGCTTGCCTTGCGCTTTATCCATTTCGCTTTTCCTGTTGCGTTCTTCAGCTATCAGCTTGCTCTGCTCATTGCGTATATCCATAAGAGTTTTACTACGCTCTTCCTTTGCTTGTTGCACCTCTTGCTTCTTCTGCGCAAGCTCAGCATTTTTCTTCTTTATCTCTTCGGCCTGACTCTTTTGCACCTGAGAATACTGTTTCAAGTATTGCATCCTGCGCAAAGCTTCGCCAAAAGATTTACCCGATAGTATAAAGAATATCTTATTCTCAGATTGTCGTTTGTGCATTACCGACTTTATTGCATTGGCATATTTCTCTTTGCGTATTTTTAGTTCTTTATCTAAAGCAACAATCTCTTTTTCAAGGCGCGTCATTTCGTTTGTCAAAGCTTCAATCTCTTTTCTCTGAACATCAATAATCTCCTTACGTGTCGCAATTTGTTTATTAATAAGATTTATGCGTTGTATAATGGTTGTGGTTTGCTTCTTTACATCTAAGTATAGCCTATTGGTATTTTCTATCTCTACCTGCAAGTTTTTACGCCTATTTTGCAAACGTTCAATATCTCCAGCTTGTGAAAAAACTGAGATACTTAAACTTAAACAAAAGAGAACAACCAGATATTTCATTACTTATCAGATAATAGTTTCATTACTTCTTCCAATTCAACTTTGGTGTAACTAGATGGTATTGAGCTGTTAAACGATGGCGATTCATCTAAGACTACTGAGTTTAAAGATATTGATACATCCAACTTCCGTTTTGGAGTTGTTGCCGAAACCTTCATTTCAAGAGGAAAGAACATGTTTTCTAACAATGTAAACTCCTTATAAGTCCAATCCAATGAATAATTTTCAGAAGGTTTATATAATTGTGTAAGTGTTACTTGGTCGTTTCCATTCACAAAAAAGCTATAGTCAGTATTCGATTTCTTGTCGCGTCCTTTTAAAAGATAGTTATCCGATGTTTTCGTGTATTTAAACTTTCTGTAATCGTTTATAGATACAATAGATTGCTCTGGAATAAATATCTTATTGGTAAAAAGTGCCTGCAGGGTATAGAAGTTAAACCCATTTGGCAACTGCCCTTCAATATCGTCGAACGACTCTCTTACATATCGTTTATTCATTCTATCAAGAATAATAATGCAATCGGGCTGCACATACAAGCGAAACATTTCTATGCCAAACACAGGTTGCAAAGACAGCTGTATAACTTCGTCATAAGCAATTCCGAGAGTGGCCTTTGAGCTCAAAATTCTTTTTCCAGTAGAAAAAGTCATGTTCATCTTCGATGAAAAAGCAGCATACTTGAGTTCTTTAATCAATACATCTTCAAAAAGACTGGAGTTTGTTTTGTCTTCCAATTCTGAATCTGCCTGTATTATTCGTTCCTTGGGCTTACAGGAATATACACCTATAAACACCAACAAAAGTAGTGCGCCTATATATTTCGGAAGTTTAAAAGTTCTCATTTATCAATATAAAATTAATGTTATTCGGTATATTTTTTCAATTTTATCTTCTTTTTCAAAAGTTTAGAGTCGCCTCCCAGTTCTTTAGCTTTCTTCCATTGCTCAAGGGCTTTATCTTCTTCGCCTGTTTTGTATAGAATATCGCCATAATGCTCCAACACTTCTGCCGAAGGATTGTCTTCGCTATACTTCACAGCATTTTCTATGTATATCTTAGCCATTGTGTAGGCTTGTTGCCTAAACAACACCCATCCATAAGTATCAAGATAAGTAGCATTGGTTGGCTCGGCCTTTACTGTTATACTGCTCATCTGCTCTGCTTTGTCTAACATCTCATCGTCTAACGATAAAAAATAGCTATAGTTGTTAAGCACACCCAAGTTCTGAGGATTCAGCTTCAATGCTTTTTCATAGTTCTGGTAAGCTATAGTTTTATTTCCTAAATGATAGTTCAAATCTCCTATTTGGCCATAAAAATCAGATTTCACACGAGGGTTTTCGTCCTCCATAGTTTCCAATCCTTCCTCAAATACTGCCAATGCCTCTTCGTATTTCTCTTGTTGATATTTAGCAGCTCCCAAATAAAAATAGAATTGATACGCATCGGGAATGTGTTTCAAAGCATTTTCGGTTATCCAAACCACTTTATCTAAACTATCGGGCAGTGCTATGCGTAGCATATTCTCCCACCCTGCAGGATTGGCTGGCTCTGCCTCTACATATATCTCGAACTGCTCCATAGCACCCACTTTATCTTCTTGCAACAACAATACACTACCATACAAAAAGTTGAGCTGTGCATTATTAGGATGCTGATCGAAAAGTGAATCAAAAAGAGGATTAGCTAATTTTGTGTCAGTTTCGTTGGTTTGCAACATAGCAATATAGCGTGTAAGTAATTGCAACTTCACTTCTATCTCAAACATTGTGCTCATCAATGCCCCCCTAATTTCCTCTTGTGCTAAATCGGGTTTGCCACTTTTCTCATAATAGTTTACCATCGACAGCACCAAAGCAGGATAATTAGGATCGGCCGCTTCAACCTTTTTATACTGCTCAAGCGATTTGTCTAATTGGTTGTCTTGCATGTATAAATCTCCAAGCATAAGAGTATAGTCTAAGTTATCGGGATTTTTCTTTATAATACTCTCAATTTCGTCAAACGCCTCGTCCTTTCTGCTAAGCATAGAATAAAGTCTAAACTTATTTAAAGTAATAGACTCTCTCACACCCACCACTTGCTCCAGTTCATCTAATACACCAATTGCCATTTCCAGATCACCATTATCGTTGTAGGCTTCGGCCAATGCCATATAAATATCAGTTTTCTCGGGATGCTGTTGCAACATTTTCTTGTATATATCTATAGCCTCGTCTTTTTGATCAAGATCGCGATAAAAAGAGCCTAACATCATATTATAATAAAGATTGTTGGGGTCTTTTTCCAAAGCTTTTTTCAGGAAAACAGCAGCTTTATCCTTCTCTTGCAACACATTATAGAAACCACTCAACTCACTTAGCACATTTGCATTAGTAGAGTCTAAGGTATGACAATGCTGAAAAAGATCAAAAGCCTCGGCATAGTTGCCCTGAGCCTTTGCACTTAATGCATCGTAAAAATAATAGTCAAACTTTCGTTGGTTGTCATTGTCTATAATCCAATCGCTATTGTCTTGTGCAAACAAAAAACCTGTACTTGCACAGAGCAGCACAACAAAAGATGCAACTATTTTAGTAATATATTTCACTATTTGAAATGTCATATTTCTTATTTATTTTAATTCTTTCCGGTATGTCCAAATCCTCCTTCGCCTCTGTCTGTTGAAGCTAATTCATTGGACTCTTCCCACTCTACAGTGGCATGTTTTGCAACAACCATTTGACAAATTCGCTCGCCAT
>CAZIUT010000170.1:0-4250 GCA_964542545.1 uncultured Dysgonomonadaceae bacterium
TAAAATTTCTGGAGTAAAGTTTTTCTTTCTCTTTTTTTAAATTCATCTAAATTAAGTCGTTGTATTGTTTAATATTATTGAGTTGTTTTTAGTGTCAATTCAAACTTAGCGTTTTCTCAATCTTGCCATATTTATGTTTGAGTTTAATATCTTTATTGTGGGTATATCGTTAAGCTCGGGTTTGGCAGTGTAGTTTCTTAATCTGATCTTGCCAAATTTTGAAAATTTAATGAAAAATAGGAAAGCATTCATGATGAATATAAAAAACCAATTGAAGTTTTTGTTGATTGTATATGCAATGAATTTAGCTGACGCATTTGGGTTTAGGATGGTGAAAATATTAAATGCAAGAACGACTGATATAAAAACATTTAAGTCTAAGCCGAATCTTGTGAAGTTTCGTGAGTAAAGTTCTTCTTTCTCCTTATTTAAGTTCATCTGTTTTTTCGTCCTAAAAGTGCTTAAAGCTAATAAGCTAATGCAAAGACAAGTGTTTTTTAAAATTTATCATATTTAATAATCGACAAAGATATAACTTTTTAAACGCTGACAAAAGTTGGTCACTTAAGAACATGATTTACTTGATTGTTCTTGTAGATGATTGCATGTATGTTAATTGTGTTTTTTGCTGATTGTTATTTTAGTCTGTTTTCTGCTTTCAATGGTAGCTAAGCATCATTATAAAAAGATTCTGTAGTGTGAGAAAACACTATAATGTAGCGTGATAAATTGCGTGTTGTTAAAAAAACGCAAGAATTTCAATGAGTAGTGAATATAGGTGATAGTAGAGATATATAGGATGTTTAGTTTCAAAAAAAGAACTTTAATTCTTTGAAATCTAGCCACAGCTGAAAAGATGTTTATGCATGTGAGTGAAAAATAGTATTGCTAGTTGTCACATGATAGTAAAGAGACTGTATTCAGTATCTCGTTCTTTTCGATTAATCTTATTATTAAGTCTCTTCAATAGTAATAAATGATTGTTTATTGGAAGTTTGCTAATATGAGAGAGAGAAATTGTTAATGCTTTATTGAAAATGTTTATCTAAGCCATTCGAAGTTCTTATCTCACCTTTTTTAATGCTGTGGTCAAATATTTTATTTAGACTTTCCAATCCGCTTTTTGGTAGAACTTTATGATATAGATGAAAAGCAACACCACCCATTTTAAGAGACTTTTTCTTGATGCCAATATTTAATAACCGAGATACCAATTCACGATCCTCAGGACCCCAAGAGTCGAAAGTTTCGTTATATCCATTTATTGCTATTAGGTCTTTATACCAAAAAGCTATATTGCATCCTCTAATATTTTTGTAGCTGTCTTTTGCATACCTTTTCGCTAAATAATGTCGCAGAACTCCTGAGCGCATACCATTTAAAGACATCTTGGATGAAGTTTTTGTGAAATGTTTCTGTTCACTCAGTAATTCGGTTGTTTCTTTAGGTGATAATATAACACGACTACCGCATACAAAAAAACCTTCTTCAGCCAAATCTAAATGGTCTTGAATAAAATGACGGTTTACAAAGATATCACCATCAATTTGTATTATATAGTCTCCTGTTGCTCTTGCAATTGCTTTATTCCTTATAGCAGCTAGAAGAAAACCTGTGTCTTCATGCCACAAATGAATTATGGGTACTGGTGAAATTTTTCGTATCTCTTCTATTAGCAAACGTGTGTCATCTTTCGATCCGTCATCTGCAATAAGTATTTCTTTAGGAAGAACAGATTGAGCAAAAATGCTTAATAGAGATAGTTTAAGAGCTTCTTTCCAGTTGTATGTGGCAATTAATAAAGATACATTCATAGATACATATAATTCATATTTTGCGAAGATATATAATTTTGCGAAGATATCTATATAATAGGGTTTACATACATCACTAAAACGCTTTTTTTATTTTACTAGGGGATGAGTTTCTAGGCTTATTGTATTTCACAAGTAAGACCTTTGGACTAATTATACATTTTAAGAGAACAACTACAGATGATTAAATTTTTGATGAGTATTGTGGTTGATACTTTAAACGATGGTTTGAAGATGAGGCAGAATAGTATAAGTGATTTGCTAATGCTAATAAAAACAGTCCTTTAGTTTTATGAATGTAATATTCAATTACGCAAATAAGTTGCGTATGATATCAACTAAACTGTAGAACCAATTAAATGAGAGTATGGTATTAAATCTACTACCATACCACCAAAAAAACGGGATAACTATAAAATTAATAATTCCGAAAAACAGGCTCAGTTTGCTTCGGAACAAAACTCTTAGTATTCCTATGCTCACAACGGATATAGCTAAACCACCAAAAAACCACCACCAATTAAATTCTAGCGAAAGCATTATTAATCTTGTATGCCCAGCAATTAATCCCAGCATGCCCAAAATGCCAATGCTATTATGTAAAATTAAGTTTGTTCCTCTAAATTTGAAATACGCATTTATGTTCATTGCAGAACAAAACAGTAACGCTAAAGTAACCCAAAACAGGTGGTGAGTAAACATATGGTGTAAAATAAGATTGTTTATAGTAACTGATTATATCGTTTGCAAACTTAAATAAATAACAGAATCAAATACTTATGATTGAGGTTAAAGTTTATTTAAGTAGTTTAAGACTACGCTTTTGTATTAATGAAAAGACTATTACATATAATATGTAGGAACACTTTGTATTTATATATTTTGTCAAAGGGGGCTTTGGTATTACTCTATTTCTAACACTTTGAATACGCTCTCACCATGAGCAAGTTTAAGCACAACTCTTTCTCCAACTTTCTTGTTCATCATTTCTTTTGCAAGAGGAGAGGTAAATGCAATTTTGCCCTCTTTAAGGTCAGCCTCGTCCACTCCTACAATTTGCAGTGTACGTGTTTTCTTGCTTCTGCCAATTTGCAACAACACTTTTGAACCAAAGCGAACCTCGCTCATATCTTGTTCTTCTTGTTCGATAACGTTTGAGGTGAGAATCCTGCTTTCCAGCATCTCTAGTTTGATGTGGATTACTTTTATGGCAGTCATTTTTCCATGTTCTTCTCCTGCATTCAACTCTTTAAGTCGCTCTAGAAGTTCCTCTTTCTCTTTTAATAAAGCCCCTAAACCTTCAGGCGTTACATAATTAGTAACTCCTCTGGGCAAATCTGCACGTGGAGGCACAAAAGGTGTCTCCACCTGTTGATCTTCATTTATAAATGCTCTGCTCATGATAGATAATTAGTTGTTTTAAAAATATTATTAGTGGGGAAGTAAATTAAGACTATGGTATTCCCTTAAGCAATTGATTACTTCCCAAATATAATTTTGTGTTGCAACCAAAGATACACTTTTTTAGATTAAAATCATAATTTGTTGCAAATAAGCTTCATCTGTTGTTTTATTTGAACAGTTAAGTGATATATATTATACCTCAACTCTACTGCTTAAAGATATAACTTTCTTATTGTATATAGGCAAAGCAATTTGTTCAACCCTAATATTAATGACGTTATTACTGCTGGTACACCCTTCCCCACAGGGGAAAAAGTTAAGTGTCATCGAATCAGCGTATTACAGCGAGGTTCTGCCATGAAAAACAGAAACAACATAAAGCATTGCAAACTTAGGTGTGATTTGCAATGCTTGATATTGAATGGCTTATAGAGGTCATATCTTTTAACTAGAACTGTCAAAGAGCTTATCAAGCTGAAAATTGTTTCTATCGCTTTTTACTTGAAGTAAAAAAGTCTTTAATTTGTCAAAGTATTATCTTACCCTCGTGGTGCAGCATATTATTTGGTTTTTGTTTTTTCAAATAAGCCCATTGTTTTTTTGTTTTGAATCAGTAAGATATCTTACTATCGAAAGTTGTGTAGTTTAAAACTACAACCATTACCTAAAACCTATACTGATACCCTACACGCACCACTTGTGTCTCATAATAATCATCAGAAACAAGATTAAAGGTTTCACCTTTAATTTCATAGCGCATTACAAGCGTATTTAGAATATCGCTTGCATTTATGAAGAGCTCTCCGTTGCCATTCTGTATCTTTTTAGTCAATCCTGCATCAATAGAGTATTGAGCTAGAATTTTACCTTGTGGAATAATATCGCGAGCTAGATAGGTACCTGTTACTTGCAGCTCTGTGTCTTTAAATATTTTGGCAATTATATTGAGTTTAGCATTACCCGAAACAATTGACTGCTTCTCTCCAGTGAATGGAATATTGCTTGGATAAGCATTAACAATAGAGAAAGCTC
>CAZIUT010000171.1:0-4242 GCA_964542545.1 uncultured Dysgonomonadaceae bacterium
AAAAAAAATTGAACGGGTACCAAAAACATTCTGCCATTTTAAGATTGTATGTTTTACCATACAATTGATATATGTATGACAGATTTCCTTGTATACTGTATTGTCTATTTTTAATTATAAACGTGTATGTAAGTCTTTAAAAGATCGTTTGTGCTTTGTCGATAAATAGTTATCTTTCAAAGCGGGTGCAAAGGTAAAACCTTTTTTTGTAAGCACCAAATGTTTTGAAGTTTAATTTCAAAATGATTTGAAACGCTTCTCAAACCAAATCGCCCCTATTTCTAAAAGCGGATGCAAAGATAAAACATCTTTTTGATTGCACCAAATAAATCTGAGAAGTAATTTTAAAATAGTGTTGAAACGCTTTTCAAAACTATTTTGCCCCTATTTCTAAAAGCGGGTGCAAAAGTAAAACTTTTATTTGTAAGCACCAAATGTTTTGAAGTTTAATTTCAAAATGATTTGAAACGCTTCCCAAACCAAATCGCCCATATTTCTAAAAGCGGATGCAAAGATAAAACATCTTTTTGATTGCACCAAATAAACCTGAGAAGTAATTTTAAAATAGTATTGAAACGCTTTTCAAAACTATCTGCTTCTATTTCTAAAAGCGGGAGCAAAGATACGCTATTTTACTCTTACCTTCCCAATATATTTTCAAATAAAAAGACATTTAATCTGCACTTTGCGTACAAGATGCTATTATTGAGATAGGTATATTATCAAAATGTAGATATATGGGCACTTTTATAAACTTCTGGTATAATTTCAAAGCGCATTTTTTCTTTCCCTCTCTCTATTTCAATAGATAATGTTTTCGGAGTTTCCCAATCGACATATTGATTGAAGTTAAATAAATAAGTAAAAGCTGTTTTATAATTCCTTTCCCCCAGCTTTTTTGATACTTGGTTATACTCTCCAACTTCCCAAAACATACAGTTTTCATAACCATTCGTATCTGTATAACGTGTGTTTGGATTTCGCAAGTGCATTGTTTCACTAATAAACTGCCTATAAGAAGAAGTTAGCTCATTCAAATTATTATTTAGCTTTACACCTTGAATTTTCTTTATTAAATCGCCTCTTTTAATCCCTGCTTTAGCAGCTGGTGAATTAGGTTCAACATAAGCAACACTAGCAATATCTTCTATATTATAGCTTACTCCTGCATAATTATACTTCAAGAAATTCACCTCGTATGTAGCCAAGTTCATGTTTCCTGGATAAGGATACTTCAATAATATAAGCGGCAAGTTAGTTTCCAAGTAATTATCTAATCCGTAATTAGATTTCACTAACTCCTTTACTTCACATTCCCAAATTACAACCATTTTACCTGGATCTATATGTTTGTTGTCGTAAAAACGATAACCAAACTCTAGAAAATAGGGAACGTTGCTATTATCCACAGCTTCTGTAGGTGAATATAATGGAAGCTTCACCATTTTGTTTTCCTCTATGTCAAAACGCCAATTAGCATTTATTTTTTTATTCTTCAATTGAGAATCTTGTCTATATGCAGGGTTATTCTGATAGCTATAAAATGTTTGTATTATAATGTCAGGATTTTCAGTGCTTTTCTTTAGTCCGCGTTTTTTTAACATTCGCTCAAAGATAGCTGATATACGTGAATCTATATTGGGTGTACTATCATCAACAGGCGCAAAATCAAAAGTGCGATAGTCAGAAAACACAGCTTTAGGATTAGTTGCTATCTTCATAGGTATATGAAAAGTTCTATTCTGGACATCTTCTAAGCTATAAAAGGCGAATACTGAGGCCAGTTTAGATTCTTCTATCCCGTTTCTAATTCTACAATCTTTATTTATTCTAATGGTCTTAAAATCTGTTTCGAGATTTCTAATGGATAATTCTATATAGTTCATGTCATTATCCAGCATCCATTTCTCAATAGTTCGGTGAGGTTTTAAATAAGTCCCTTTATTATTAATCTCAAGGATTATATCATTTAGCTTGAGCCCTGCTTTTTCTGCTGGAGAACCAGGGGTAATATTTATTATAACCGGTTCGCCACTTCCCCAATTTGGATTGTTGCTAATTTCAAAAGAAAATCCAGCACGGCAGACAATAGGTGCTGACTGTGCATTTATTTGTAATAGAATAAAAAACAAAACTAAAAAAGAAACTATTCGCTTCATTATACTAAAAATTAAACGTGAAAATAAAAATGATAACTATTACCAGATAAAACAAAGATAAATGTTTTTTCTTAATATATTTGATTGCAAGGACAATTAAAAAGCACCAGTAAAATAATTTATGAGGCTTTTTATTTTATCTTTGTATAATTACAAGCATATATCAATATAAAATTATTATATATACAGTGTAAATTATCTTTATCCATTATACACATAATATAAGGCGTTTTGAAAAGGTATTGAAACTTAAGAAAATGTAGACAGAAACTACTGTTAAACAACATTGGGGAGATATCAAATAAAGCAAGTATAGACTCAATAGAGCTATTGAAAACAAAGCAGAGTATATATTCAAAGGCTTTCTTTTTACACGAAGAAAGAACTGTGAACCATTCAGCTAAAAGGCTGAAAGTAATATCTACAAATAAGACTCAGAAAGAGAGATTGAAATATTTCACCAATACTTCTAGAGTATATGGCTTTTCTTTTAGAAAGATAAATCTACGCCTAATATAATAGGGGCAAAAGATTTTATAAAACAATTAAAAAAAACCATAGAATAATACTCTATGATAACAATTTTAACTTATGCTAGAATTAATAAAAAATGATCCTTGGCTAAAGCCGTATCAGCAAATTATTCAAAAGAGGTATGACACAATTCAGCTGAAAGAAAAAGAGATTACCAAAAACAACACCATTAGCCTATCTGATTTTGCAAATGGCTATATTTATTTCGGTTTAAATAAAACATCAAACGGATGGGTTGTCAGAGAATGGGCTCCAAATGCAACCGAAATATTTCTAATAGGGTCATTTAATGATTGGGAGAGGAGTGACAAGTACAAACTTAAAACAATTGGTAGCGGTGTTTGGGAGTTATACCTAAACTCAGATGATATTCACCACTTAGATTATTATAAGCTACTTGTGAAATGGCAAGGAGGATCGGGTGAAAGAATACCTGCATGGTGTAGACATGTTGTACAAGATGAAAAGACACACCTATTTAGTGGTCAAGTTTGGGAGCCTAAAAATAAGTATGTATATAAAAACAATAATTTTGTTCCTTCTAGCTCTCCATTACTCATTTATGAGTGCCATATAGGTATGGCATCAGAAAATGAGGGCGTTGGCACCTATAATCAGTTTAGAGAAAACATTCTCCCAAAGGTGAAAGAAAAAGGGTACAATACAGTCCAACTAATGGCCATACAGGAACATCCTTATTATGGCTCATTTGGATATCATGTCTCAAGCTTTTTTGCTCCCACATCTCGTTTTGGAACTCCCGATGAGCTTCGCCGATTAATTGACGAAGCTCACGAAATAGGAATTGCAGTAATAATGGACATTGTACATTCGCATGCAGTGAAAAACGAAGCTGAAGGGTTGGGAAGACTCGACGGGTCATATGATCTTTACTTTCATGGTGATGATAGACGCTTGCACCCAGCATGGGATTCTCTTTGTTTCAATTATGGTAAAGATGAAGTTTTGCATTTTTTATTATCTAATTGCAAATACTGGCTAGAAGAGTTCAAGTTTGATGGATACCGTTTTGATGGAGTAACATCGATGCTATATTATAGCCATGGTTTAGAAGAATCATTTACAGGCTATGAAGACTATTATAACAAAAGACAAGACCTTGATGCAATTTGCTACTTAACCCTAGCTAACAAACTAATTCACGAAGTTAATCCCAACGCAATTACTATTGCTGAAGAAGTTAGCGGTATGCCAGGCTTGGCTCTTAAACCTGAGAAGGGTGGCTATGGATTTGATTATCGCATGGCCATGAATATTCCAGACTTTTGGATTAAGACAATTAAAGAACTCAAAGACGAAGATTGGGACCCATCAGCAATATTTTGGGAGGTAACAAACAGAAGAGCCGAAGAAAAAACTGTTTCTTACGTTGAAAGTCATGATCAAGCTTTAGTAGGTGATAAAACCATTATTTTCAGGCTTATAGATAAAGAAATGTATTGGTTTATGTCTAAACTCACACCTTCAATGGTAGTTGACAGAGGTATTGCATTACATAAGATGATTAGACTTGTTACAATTTCTACCA
>CAZIUT010000172.1:0-4213 GCA_964542545.1 uncultured Dysgonomonadaceae bacterium
ATTTCCTCAAAAGGATTCGCCGCATTCCACATTCCTGCATAAGGATACACCCAATTGAAACTTAGAATATTTTCAAGGTCGACTGAAACTAAGAAGAAGTTTGTATAAATACGCTCATTTAAGTTTTTATTAATCTCAGAAGGTCCCCTGTTAAATTTTATTTCTTTCAGAAAATCAACATCAGACTTCAAAGGTAATATATTATCAATCACCTGCTGATCTGTGCATTCTACCCAGAATGAATCTTTTTCATTATTTATCCAACTCTCTCTCCAAATTAATCTTGCTATCATAATTCTTTGTCTTTCAGGTCAGTGGTTGTTTTTTTATAGAATGGCAATTATTTCTTCTATTCGCAAAGGCTTTCAATTACAGCATGTACTATATTAGCTGCAAGTCTTGCAGTTCTCTTATCATCGTCTAATGGAGGAGAAACCTCAGCAATATCAAAACTAATTACTTTTTTAGATTGCAAGATTTCTTTGGTAAATCTGAGCACATGATTGGGTTCTAAACCAAACGGCTGCATAGCCGATACTCCAGGGGCAGACGAAGAGCTAAACACATCGCCACAAATAGTGAGATAAATATAGTCGTTGTCATCGATAAATGCTTTTATTTTAGCAGAAATAGTTTCAGGCTCTGACTCAACAAATTCGCGTGCAAGCACATATTTTACACCAAGCGAGTCCGCATTATTGAAAAGACTTCGGGTGTTGCCAGAAGTTTGAATTCCTAAACAGAGATAATTAAACTCCTGATTTTCTCTAGCACAATCATCAGCTATTTGAGCAAACATTGTTCCAGACGAGGGTTGAACATCGTAAGGTCTAAGATCGAAATGAGCATCAAAGTTAATAATGCCAATCTTTGGTTTCTCGACTTGCTTTTTCAGATGATTGAAAACACCATTGAAGTGTCCATAAGCCACGTCGTGACTTCCACCCAGCACAATTGGAAACAGTTTCTTACCTAATATATTCTCAACAGCATCTTCCAATTGCTCTTGTAGTTCTTCCAAATTATCATCTTCACAAAATAAATTGCCTGCATCATACATTACTGTTTGGTCGCAAAATGGTATTGGCAAGCTTGCAAATTTATTTCTAATATCTACAGGTCCATGTTTAGCACCCAATCTGCCTGAGTTTCTTCTAATTCCCTCATCGCTTGCGTAACCCAAAAAGCAGATATTGAATTTAGAGGAATCTACGTTCAAGTCATTGAGGTTCTTCAAGTTAATCAACTCTATTATCTGATGCATTCTAAACGAGTCGATGTCATATAAATCGTCAACCCTTCCTGTCCAGAAGTCAGTGTTTGTTGGGGTATAATTCTTCAAATTCATATATTTTGTATTGCTTTATTAGTTGTTGGTGCATTTACTTTAAACAATAAAGATACAACTTTTGTGAATATAAAGGAGGAGAATATTGGAGCGTTTTTGAGAATGGAGAGATGTAAGAGATTTCTCTGAACTCAAGATTCGACTTTTATGCCATATTCCTCAAATCGACGATGAAGGATTTGACTTTTATGCCATGTTTTTGAAATCGACGACGAAGGATTTGAAATTTATGTCATATTCTTCCAATCTTAAGGAGAAGATCAGAAATTCAACGCATCTTTTTCGAATATTGAGTTGTAGATTTGAAATTTACCCCCTTATTTTTCAAATGTTGAGTTGTGGATTTGACGATTAAGGCATCTTTTTTGCATTTCCAGAATAAAACAGCTAGTTAATTAAAAAAAGAGATGAATTATGCCTACAACCAACTACCCTTACAGTTGATTGTAACATCTACAGTATACCTCTTGCTTTTCATCAGAAATATAAAAAGCAAAAACCATACAAACCATTTATGATGCAAAACAGATGAAAAAGAACCCCCCAAAATGTTATCCTACTTTGAAAATAAATTTGTAAATTTGTTTTTAATGAAAATCTAATAATACGTATCATAAAAACTTATACACAAATGACAAAAGCTATCTTTAAATTACCACCAATCAAAAACGAACCTTTAAAGACATATGCGCCAGGCTCGGCAGAAAGAAAAGAACTAAAAGAAAAATTAGCAGAGCTCAGAAAAGGAGGCTTAGACCTACCCATGATAATAGATGGAAAGGAAATACGCACCGGCAATTTGCTCGACATTCGTCCTCCACACGATCACCAACACTTGCTTGGTCATTATCACCAAGGTGGCAAAGAACATGTGCAAATGGCTATTGATGCTGCACTAAAAGCTAAACCAGCTTGGGAAAGCATGAGCTGGGAAAGCAGAGCGGCTATTTTTTTGAAAGCAGCCGACTTGATGTCTGGCCCTTATCGCCAATCACTAAATGCAGTGACAATGTTAGGACAAGGCAAAAACGTGTACCAATCTGAGATTGATGCGGTGGGTGAATTGATAGACTTTTACAGATACAATGTGAAAAACATGTACGACCTATATGCTATGCAACCCAACTCGTCAGACGGTATATGGAATAGAATGGTTTGGCGTCCGCTTGAAGGATTCATTTTTGCACTCACCCCATTTAACTTTACAGCTATAGCAGGCAACCTTGGCGGAGCACCTGCTCTAATGGGCAACACTGTGGTTTGGAAACCTTCTAAAACTGCAGTTTACGCTGCACACTTAGTAATGACAATATTGCAAGAAGCTGGTTTGCCTGACGGAGTAATGAACTTGGTATATGTATCGGGACCCGATGCCTCTGAAGTAGTATTGAACGATAAGAACTTCGCAGGCATTCACTTTACTGGTTCTACACGTGTGTTTGATGCTATGTGGGAAAAGATTGCTAAGAATGTTCCTAAATACAAATCGTATCCACGCATAGTGGGCGAAACGGGTGGTAAAGACTATGTATTTGCCGATGCTACAGCCAATGCCAAACAGGTGGCTACAGCACTTATTCGCGGTTCGTTTGAATACCAAGGACAAAAATGTTCGGCAGCATCTCGTGCATACATTCCTGAGAGTCTATGGCCTGACGTGAAAAAATTTATGGAAGCAGACCTCAGCAAAATTAAAGTAGGCGGTGTAGAGGATTTCTCTAACTTTGTGAATGCTGTAATTGACGAGGACTCTTTCGATAAATTGGCTAAATATATTGATGATGCAAAAGCATCGTCCGATGCAGAGGTAGTAATGGGTGGCAACTATGACAAGTCGGTTGGTTATTTTATCGACCCAACAGTTATATTGGCTAAGAAGCCCGACTATATTACCATGCAAGAGGAGCTCTTCGGACCTGTACTAACAATATATGTATATGAAGATGACAAGATTGAAGAGACACTTGATATACTCGACAACACATCGCCCTATGCACTTACAGGAGCCATCTTTTCTGCTCGCAGAGATAGAATAGAGCACTACACAAACAGATTGACTCACACTGCTGGAAACTTCTACATTAATGATAAGCCAACTGGTGCAGTAGTCGATCAACAACCATTTGGTGGTGGTCGGCGCTCGGGAACTAACGATAAGGCTGGTTCTATCTTTAATATGCTACGTTGGGTATCGCCACAGTGCATTAAAGAAACTTTTGTACCGGCTGAAGATTATATGTATCCTAATTTCCTAGAGGAATAAGGGCGCTAGAATAAAATAATTGATTAATTTTGAAACGAGGTTGACATTTAAGTCTTCCTCGTTTCTTTTTTTGAAAAAGATGGGTGGGTGTGAATGTTATCTTCAACCAAAGAAGTTATTCAGCCTTCAGGCTAGGCTGAAATATGCTAGTCTTTCTGGATTCAAAACAAACGAGTAGCACAACATTAAAACATATTGACTTGTTATGTCAGTATATAAACAAATAAGAATGAAAAAAATAAACATCGCAATAGACGGCGTATCATCGAGTGGCAAAAGCACAATGGCAAAAGATTTGGCCAAAAAAATTGGATACATATATATAGACAGTGGTGCAATGTATAGAGCAGTTACGCTATACTGTCTGCAAAACAACCTCGTGAATGATGACAAAACAATAAACGAAGAGGAGCTAAAAACTCAACTGCCCAATATACATATCGACTTTAAGTTGAACCCAGACACAGGCAAACCAGACACTTACCTCAACGGACACAACGTGGAGGCGGAGATTCGTGGCATGGAGGTATCAGCTTTAGTGAGCCCTGTGAGTGCTATAGGATTTGTGCGCAAAGAGATGGTAAAACAACAACAAGCCATGA
>CAZIUT010000173.1:0-4121 GCA_964542545.1 uncultured Dysgonomonadaceae bacterium
AGTTGCGAATGCTATTTTAGTCATCCACACAAACATTTGCCTATTGAGGAGTGTCCACTGTGTGGCAGCCAAGATATATCAGATTTTGATATGCCTGATGAGGCTGTTGAAGGCGTTTTTGTTGATGACCTCTGTGCATGTCCTCATTGTCAATTTCAGCAAGCTCACCAGTCGGGCAGGCCATGCAAAGAGGAAGTCTGTCCACAGTGCGGACATTTTATGAATAGAAATGGAGGACCTGGACGAAGGGGTCGCAAAAAACAAGGAGTATGAAAGTAGCAATAGCATCAACTGGCAATACGCTCGAATCGCATGTAGACACAAGTTTTGGGCGTTGCGCATGGTTTATTATAATAGATACAGTAGGTGGTGGAATGGAGTTTATTCCCAACACCAACAAAGATATGGAAGAGCATGCCGGCAAAGCGGCAGTAGAATTGGTTGAAACACGCAACGTAGAGATGATAATATCGGGCGAGTTTGGTCTGAAAATTAAACCTCTGCTCGATAGTATGCACATACAAATGGTGGTGATAGAAGATACTGAAAAGAGAGTCAGTGATGTCATTACTTTATTAAACAATAGGAGGAAATAAGATTATGCCAAAATTAGTTGGTACAGCACCCGATGGAAAGGGCAAAGGAACAGGGCGCGGATTAGGAAAATGCAGAGATGCTACAGATAAAGAGAAATTAGCAAAATTGGGCAAGGGGATGGGTAAGAAACGCAACTCATGCCCAGAGGAAGGTCGTGGTAAACGACTGAATGCTGGTTTGAAGTAACAATTTAATCATTTTAAAAACATATATTATAATGCTAAACTTTAATCAAAGAGGTCCTATGACAGGACGCAAAATGGGACGTTGTGGTAATTTTGGTGCAGGACTCCGATACCCAACAACTCAAGAGAACGAGAACATTGAAAATTCAATAAATGAGAATCCTCAAGGTCAAGGTATGGGTAGAGGTCGTGGGCGAGGATTGGGAAGAGGTATGAAAAATGGCATGGGTCAAGGTCAAGGACGAGGTCAAGCTGGTCGCATGAATCGTGGTGGCCGTGACATGGGCCAAGTCGGCGACGGTGGTCGTGGAATGGGGCGCAGGTTTCGAGATATTCAAGAATAGCTTTTAAACAAACACACTAAACAATTATAAAACAATACAAGCCCTTTGTTTAATTATAAAGGGCTTATACTAATTTAAATAACAAACAAACTTAATTATGACAAAGAAAAAAATTGCAATACCGATGGTCAACAATATGTTGTCTGAACACTTTGGCCATTGCCAAGCATTTACATTTGTAGATGTTGAAAACAACACTATAACAGAAGTTACAACTATGGACCCACCAGAACACACACCGGGTTCGTTTCCAAAATGGGTGTCGGAGAATGGTGCAACCGATGTAATTGCTGGAGGCATGGGTGGCAAAGCTATCACTTTGTTTAACAAATATGGTGTTAATGCTTTTGTGGGTGCACCTGTGGACACTCCTACCAATTTAGTAAATAAGTTTATTGCAGGCGATTTGACACTGAGTGCCAACTATTGCAGTCTTGACGAGAGCCACAGTTGTGGTGGTCACTAAATCAACTATAATACTATCAGAAATTTTAAAAGTATGACAAACCAACAAACATTTAAGCTAGCAATAGCCAGCGGCAAGGGTGGAACGGGAAAAACAACCCTCTCTACCAATCTTGCTGCTTATATTGCTGAGCGCGAACCGGTGGTGTTGGTAGATCTAGATGTAGAAGAACCCAACTCGGGGCTTTTTTTCGATGGCACATTGGTGCACGAAGAGGACAACCACAATATGACACCCAAATGGGATGCAACTAAGTGCACCCTTTGTGGACTTTGTGAAGAGGTGTGCAACTTTAATGCAATTATCCAGTTGGGCGAAACCATAATGGTTTACCCAAAACTGTGCCATAGTTGCTATGCATGTTCCGAGTTGTGTCCAGTGATTGCACTGCCTATGCAACCAACCAAAATTGGTATGCTGCGCGATTTTCAATGGGGCAAACTACACTATGTGGAGAGTCGCCTCAATGTTGGGGAAGAGCAAGCAGTATCGAGCATTGCCAAAACCCAGCGATATGTTGCTAAGAAGTTTGCTCACATCTCTTTCGCCATTTTCGATTCTCCTCCTGGCACATCGTGCCCAGTGATGGAGGCTACAAAAGATGCAGATTATGTGATATTGGTTACAGAACCTACGCCATTTGGATTGCACGACCTGAAATTGGCTGTTGAAACTATGCGCGAACTTGAAAGAAATTTTGGTGTGGTTATCAATCGCCATGGAATAGGCGATGATGAGGTTGTTAACTATTGCTGTGCAGAAGGCATTGAGGTATTGGCTAAAATACCCAACAATAGAAAGATAGCAGAGCTATACTCTAGGGGGCATCTCATCTATCCAGAGTTCCCAGAAGTGGAAACAGCATTGAGCAATATTTTGGAACACTTCTTTTCTTTAAAGGAAGGAGCAAGCAAATGAAAGAGATAGTAGTAATATCGGGCAAGGGTGGGACTGGAAAAACATCGCTTACAGCATCGTTTACTATGATGGGCGCTACAGATGTAGTGCTTGCCGACTGTGATGTGGATGCGGCAGATATGCACTTGCTGATGCAGCCCAACATAGAATCGTCGGAAGACTTCTATAGTGGTGAGGTTGCTTATATAGAGCAGGCCAATTGCATTAGTTGTGGCATATGTCAAGAGGTGTGTAGGTTTAATGCTATTTCGGTAATAGACAGTCAGTATATTGTTGCACCACTAGATTGCGATGGGTGTGGCTATTGTGCGCGAGTGTGCCCAACTGAAACCATTATAAATAAAGACCTTTTGGTTGGAGAACTATTTGTTTCTAATATTAAAACGGGTAGCAAAATGGTGCATGCTCACCTTGGTATTGGGGCAGATAATTCTGGTAAGTTGGTAGCTAAAGTTAAAGACGAGGCCAAAGCGCTTGCGCTAAAGTATGAGAAAGATTACGTATTGGTAGATGGTTCTCCGGGCGTTGGTTGCCCAGTAATTTCATCGCTTTCAGGTGCTAGCTTTGCAGTCTTAGTTACCGAACCAACCATATCGGGTATTCACGATTTGAAGCGGGTATATGAATTAGTGAAGAAATTTAATATCAGAGCTGGTTGTATTATTAACAAAGCCGATGTGAATATTGAAAAGCAAGCCGAGATAAAACAGTTCTTAGCTGACGAGGGTATTGTGCACTTAGCTAACTTGCCCTACGATGAAGATTTTACCAAAGCTATGACACTTGGACAGACTATTGTAGAGTATGAGAATGAGAACTTAACCAACTTGCTAAAACAAGCTTGGGAGAGAATAAAAGAATTAACAAACATAAAAGAAGAAAATAATGAAAATAGCTTTTACTGCTGCGGGTAAAGATTGGGACGCAATGATTGACCCACGATTTGGCAGAACAGAATATATTGTAGTTTTTGATGAGGCAACCAAAGAGTTGTCGGTAATTGATAATAGTGCAGTTAAAAACGAAGCTCACGGAGCGGGTACTGCAACTTCTAAGAAGATATTCGAGCTTGCACCCGATGTGCTGATAACAGGCAACGGGCCAGGCGATAATGCTGCAATGGTATTGGAGAAAATGGATATGAAAATATTTGTGGGCGCGCAAGAATTGACGTTGAAACAGGCGCTGGAGAAGTATAGAAAAGGTGAGTTGAAGTCTTTTTAATACATGGCTAACATTCCAACGGTTATTTTGCTCGCTCGGATTTGCAATCCGTGTGTCGCATAGCGAAAAGAATACTTTATCTACAGCTGTAGGGGAAAGACTTGCCACCATTTGCAATACTATACTTTTGAATGAAAAAAGGGCTGTAAGTTTAAAACAAACTTATAACCCTTTTTTGCTTTCACAAAACTTGTATTAGCGATTATACTATCTCAGCAAACAACTCTCTGTTGTCATCAACATACTGGGCAATGATTGCTGTTTGCGCTTTTTCTATTTTAAAATACTGTTCTTCAATCTCCTCAAACTCTTCAAAGTCAACATACATGGCGTTGAACTCTTCGTCGGTAGTTTCTCGTTCCAGCTCTTCTCTATTAGCATCAAATA
>CAZIUT010000174.1:0-4092 GCA_964542545.1 uncultured Dysgonomonadaceae bacterium
TATCGACGTTGGCTAAATGATGCAGTGTGGGGCGGGGGATTGGCCTCGCCCTTTTTTAATACGAATGATAAATTTATGCTTATACGCATTATACAAAGGAGACAGAAGGATTATTTGCTAGAATTACAGGCAGCAAGTTATTCACATACACACACATGCAAATTTATATTCATTATAAAAATTATCAGAAATAGGATATATTATAGTATCTTTATGGAGGGTGGATATCAGTTGATTTTGCGCTTTAACGTAATGCAAATGTCTCTTATCCCTTATTCTACAATAAGATTATACAGAAGGGATTGTGCCTGACAGTACAATAACTAATTAATTGGTTATCGTTTTGTTACAAGCGATAAAGTTGGTATATTTATAGAATTATTACAATAAATATCTTAGCATTTAAGATAAGAAGTTTAACTGTAAATAAATAATGATAATCTAACAAAAAAGATGAGAAAAATAATTTTCACAACGCTATTGCTAATTTCATGGATATTCCAATCCATGCCTAATAGTCTTTTCCTTGAAGCTGAAAGCTTCAAGGAAAAAGGCGGATGGGTTGTTGATCAGCAGTTTATGGATTTAATGGGTTCATCCTATCTCATGGCCCATGGTAAGGGAGTCCCTGTTGATGATGCAGCCACCCCAGTAGAGTTTCCATCTATAGGTGAGTACAATATATATGTTCGCACGTTTAATTGGACCTCTCCGTGGTATGATGGAGAAGGACCTGGGAAATTTCAATTGAAACTAAACGATAAAAAAATTGGACAGGTTTTAGGTTCAGTTGGCTCAGAGTGGACTTGGCAACATGCAGGAAAAATAAACATAACGAACACTAAGGCCATTTTAGGATTACAAGACCTTACTGGATTTAACGGTAGAGTTGATGCTATTTATTTTACAAAAGAAAATACACCTCCACCCAACGAATTATCCTCTTTAGATAAATTCAGGAAAAAGCAATTGGGTATCCCCTCAAAGCCTCAAAAAGCAGGTGAATTTGATTTGGTGGTGGTTGGTGGTGGAGTGGCAGGTACAACAACAGCAATCTCTGCCGCACGTTTAGGTTTAAAAGTAGCACTGATTCAGGATCGGCCTGTTTTAGGTGGTAATAACAGTTCTGAAGTTCGTGTTCATCTTGGAGGTAGAATTAAACTAGATCTTTTTCCTGCATTAGGTGATGTTGTAAAAGAAATTGGCCCTTCACGTGGAGGAAATGCTCAACCAGGTGACTATTACGAAGATGAAAAGAAAATGGAAATTGTAATGGCAGAAGAGAATATTTCACTATTCACAAACTTTCGAGCTTTTGGTGTGAAAACAAAAGAATCACGCATTACTGAAGTACATGCCAAGAATATAGAAAGTTCTGAAGAGTTATCCTTTTCTGCACCATTATTTGCAGATTGTACGGGTGATGGTACAATTGGTGTTTTAGCAGGAGCTGATTACAGAATGGGACGTGAGAGTAAGGCTGAATTTGGAGAACCTACTGCTCCTGAAAAAGCAGATGATTTGACCATGGGTGCCTCAGTACAATGGTATTCTGCAGAAGAGAATAGACCAATTGACTTTCCTGTTTTTCAATATGGTGTAGAATTTAATGAAAAAAACATGGAGAAAGTGACAATGGGAGAATGGACTTGGGAAACAGGAATGAATTTTAATCAAATAACAGAATTTGAACGTATTCGTGATTATGGGTTGATGGTTATTTATTCTAACTGGTCTTATCTGAAAAACTTCAGTTCTGTAAAAGAAAATTATAAAAACCGAAGATTAGATTGGGTAGCTTATCTTTCTGGTAAGCGTGAATCACGCCGATTGTTAGGTGACTTCATTTTAAAAGAGCAAGACCTTACTGATCATATTGTTTACCCTGATGCTTCTGCACCTACAACCTGGAGTATCGATTTGCACTATCCTGATCCAAAGAACACAGAGCATTTTCCAGGAATGGAGTTTAAATCCATTGCCGTTCACAAGAACATTCATCAATACCCTATACCCTATCGCTGTTTTTATTCTAGAAATGTAGAAAACCTGTTTATGGCTGGTCGCAACATCAGTGTAACTCACGTTGCCTTAGGTACTACTCGCTTGATGAGAACTACAGGTATGATGGGAGAGGTAGTAGGGATGGCAGCTTATATTGCTACAAAACATAAAATTAATCCACGAGGTGTTTATAAAAACCATCTCGAAGAGCTAAAAACTCTTATGAATAAAGGTGTTGGTAGATATGATGTGGAAAATGTGCAACATTATAATCAAGGAGGGACTCTTGGACCAAAGAAATAAAGGCTGATTCAAGATAGTTATTAGAAATGTTTCGCTACGCGATACACGGTTTACAAAACCGCGCGAGCGGCAGTGTAAAATCTATTAAAAGCACCTCTTCTGTTAACTCTACACACCACTGTTCTCTATACTCACCAAAGCCCTCTTTAGGCGGGTGGGGGGCGGATTAACGACGACGTTCTTTGACATGACTTCATCCGTTTTGTTCTATACTCACCAAAGCCCTCAGGGTGGGTGGGGACGGTTTAACGGACACCGTTCTTTTTACTACTGTCGCAGAATTATATTCAAACAAAAGCAATAAAAAAACTGAGTGATTGCACATTCATATGCATATCACTCAGTTGAATATAGTTTTAGTTTATTGTATGGGAATAGTAGTGAAGTATTTTACCACTAAACCACTTTCGATAAACTAATAGAATTAAGTTTCAATAAAGCCAATTGTTTAGCTTCGGCATATTCCTCCATAATTTCATTGATGGTTTCTTTTACCGACATTATTTTCTCGGCCAAGTAGGCTTTGCTTCCAGCAAAAGAGAAACCCTCGTCCATGTTTCCTTGTGCAGCATTAAACAGGGCTGACGCTATACAGAAGGGTGCTTTTTTGTAGTCGCAAGTTTTTAAGCATTTCCAAGGACACTTTATTGGCATTGTTTCTCCAGCTTGAATTTTTCTTACAAACGGACTAGTGATAACTCTTCCTGGAAGTCCAACAGGGCTATCAATTAGTGTAATATCTTTTTCTGTAGCACGTATATAGTTTTGTTTAAATTCGTCAGAAACATCACATTCATGGGTAGTTACAAAACGAGTTCCCATTTTCACTGCGGTTGCGCCTGCTTCTAATATGTCGTACATATCACTGCCTGTGTATATACCACCAGCTGCAATAACGGGGATTTCTATACCGAATTTCTCTTCAAAAGGTTTGATTACAGCAATGGTCTCTTTTATCAACTCGTGTAGCGGTTTTTGATTATCTAACAAGTCTTCTTTCTTGAAGCCCACATGTCCGCCACATTTAGGACCCTCTACAACAATAGCATCGGGAACACAGTTATACTTACTAGCCCAATAGTTAAACATCACTTTCGCAGCACGAGCCGATGATACTTTGGGAACAAACTTGGTTTTACAACCTTCGGGCATTTCTGGTTTCTTCAAGAAAAGACCAGCACCTATAAACACCACATCCACGTTTTCTTCTAATGCAATTTGAAGCAAATCGTCAAAGTCACTAATTGCCATCATTATATTCACACCAATAATACCATCAGATTGCTCACGAGCTTTTCTAATTTCTTTGGTGAGTGCTATTTTGTTTGATGCACGAAATTTCTTTCTGTAGTCTGGTTCTAACATACCTATTCCTACAGCAGATATAACCCCGATTCCTCCTTCGTTGGCAACAGCAGACGCTAAACCTGATAGCGACACGCATATTCCCATTCCTCCTTGTATGATGGGTAGTTTTGGGATTAGCCCACCTATATTTAATGTTTTCATTTTGAGTAGTTGTTTTAAAAAATATTCTTTTAATTGTAAAGGAGATTATATCTAAAAATAATCTCTTGATTTTTTTCTTATATCTTTACTTTACTGTTTTTGCCAAAGGTACTAATGAGTAATCGTTTTTTTGCACATCTCTTTATAAAAAATCTTTTTTTAAGAAGAAAATATAAAACGTTGTTCAGTTTACCGATTGTTTTGTTACTCTTTGTAGCCATTAGATTAACAAACATGTCATAGTGTTTGTTTTGATTACTCTATGTTTTAAGTAAA
>CAZIUT010000175.1:0-4073 GCA_964542545.1 uncultured Dysgonomonadaceae bacterium
ACTGAGCAATGAAAAAAACTTCTGTAGTGATATTAAACTGGAATGGAGCAAAACTTCTAAAACAATTTCTACCTTCAGTATTGAAACATACTAAGACGGACAATTGCGAAGTAGTAGTGGCCGACAATAACTCTTCAGACAATTCTGTAGAGCTTCTGAAACAACAGTTCCCACAAGTGAAACTTATACTGCTGGATAAAAACTATGGTTTTGCTGAAGGTTATAATAGAGCACTTCAACAAGTTGATTCAAAGTATGTGGTGCTTCTTAACTCAGATGTAGAAACATCGCCCAATTGGCTCAACCCTTTGATAGAGTATTTAGAAAATCATCCAGATACAGTTGCTGTTCAACCAAAGATTCTTTCGTTTGCCAATAAATCTATGTTTGAATACGCTGGAGCAGCTGGGGGATTCATTGATAGATATGGATATCCTTTTTGTAGGGGGCGCATACTGCATAAACTTGAAGAAGATAGAGGCCAATATAATGCACCAATAGATATATTTTGGGCAACAGGTGCTTGTTTGTGTATGCGCAAGGCCGACTATATGGAGGCTGGAGGACTTGACAATGAGTTTTTTGCACACATGGAAGAGATAGACCTTTGTTGGCGATTGCTTGCACGCGGTAAAAAAATTGTATGCCTGCCTCAGTCTGCCGTTTATCATGTAGGGGGAGCATCGCTCCATAGTGAAAGTCCTCACAAAGTGCACCTTAACTTTCGAAACAATTTATTGATGATTTATAAAAACGCGCCTTTATTTAAACTTATAGAGGTGCTGTTTCTTCGTATGATATTGGATTTAGGCGCTGTCGTCCATTTTGCAGTACAAGGCAAATGGAAACATGCAAAAGCAGTAGTTAATGCTTATTCAGAATTTATAAAGATGCGACCAACATTTAAGCAAAAACGAAAGATTAACCTGATAAAGACTGTTCAAACAAATATTCCACAACAGTATAAAGGGTCGATGCTGTTCGATTTCTACTTTAGGAGGAAGAAAAAATTCTCAGAAATTAAAAAATGAAACCTCATTTCTGCCTTCTAAGTCTATTTGTATTGTGGGTGTTAGTGCTTATCTTCTTTTATATTTATGCACTGCTAATTTCCACCATCTTTACTTTTAAATGTTCATTCTTAACTTGCAAAAGCTTTAAGATTTGTCCTAAGTTTGCCCCTAAATAATTATTTACCTGCGAAAAATTTAGGTTATAATAAAATTAATTGTAATTTTGCATAGTTGTTATCAAACGAAATCGATAAAACTATTATACTAAATACTAACCAATTAAAAAATACTCATTATGGCTTACGTAATAAATGATGATTGCATTGCTTGCGGTACTTGCATTGACGAGTGTCCAGTAGATGCTATCTCTGAAGGCGATATTTATGTGATTGATCCTGAAGCTTGCACCGACTGTGGTGCATGTGCTGAAGTGTGTCCTACCGATGCAATTCATCCAGCATAAAGAATTTGATTTTTTTCTATAGAAAAAATAGAAAGGTCAGGATAAGTCTTGACCTTTTTTTTTGGAGAGATGCTTCAAGAAAAATTACATTTCCATTTTGTTGTCTATAACCTAATTATTTTCAAACTTTTAATAACAGTACAAACAATTATATGAAAAGAAGATTATTACAAGTCAGCTTAGACTTGGCAACCGAAATACATGCATTAATAAATCAATTACCCGAAGACAAAGTTTCTGAAGAAACTGAAGAAGTGAAAGTTCTGTCTTTAGCAGTTCAAAGCCACCTTGTGAGAGCTCAAAGTAGAGAAGGCGAAGAGTTGCTGGAAGTGTTGATGACTGCTCTTGAGTCTATAACAGACTTGGAAGAGAAAATGCTAGAAGCAGTAAAGCTGAGAAAGCTTAAGAAAATGGCAATCAACCCTCTTTTAGCAAAAATGAAAGAGTTGGAAACTGAAATAAAGATATTGGCAGGAGTTAGAGTTTAGTTCTCGCATGAAAACAACTCACAGTGTTGCAATAAAATATATAGCATAAATTTATATATTTTTCTTTTGTGAATTCACAAAACATACAATCACAATACATTATAAATTATTAAAGGCTGTTGTTCTTGAAACAATAGCCTTTAATATTTACTTGTCGTTTGGTGACAAAGGAATTGCGTTAAACATTGGTTTTATTAAACTTAATTCAGTTTAGGTTGTTGTATATAGGCTAATCTTAAAAAGATTAAGTTTGTGCTTTAAATTACGCATTATAATATTATACATTATTACAAATGAAAAAAAATTTTTATTTAGGTCTCTTGCTGTTAGCTGCTGTTCAAATAAAAGCGCAAGTAAGTGATATAAGTTTTAATTTGACTCCTACTGCAAACTATACATGGTGGGATAGTCAGATGTACATAAAAGAAAGCCCAATGGTAGGCGGAATGATTGGGATTGGATTAGGACGTAATCTTGAATTGAGAGGTATATACGAACAGTCTATCAATTCAAAGAGTAAACTTGGCAACTTAAATGTAGATGACTTGTTAGGCGAATTCAATTCCATAGACGTAGATGTTTCTCGTTGGGGTGGCGAGTTTAAAGCCAATATTCCTACTAAAACACTTTTTACACCATTTCTAACAATAGGTACAGGAGTACAAAAACTTAAATTCAATGATGTTAAGGATGAGCAAATATACCTTGCTGCAGGTTTAGGAACTCAATATAGTTTGAGCGATAGGGTTTCAGTTAATTTAGGAGCTAAGTTGCATGCCTTCAATTATAATCCGACTGCTTTATTGATGGAGAGTGGATTTAATGATGATGTATTCCAAATTGATGATAAGCGCATGATGAACTGGTCGGTTAACTTAGGTGTTCAGTTTTATTTAAGTGGTAAAAACCCTAACAAGTATACTGCTTTAGAAAGAGCTTTAGAGCAACAAGGCAAAAGTGGTTTGTCAGGACTTCGCTTAGTGTTTGAACCAGGAGCTGCTTATATCAATTTTGATAATTCTACCAATATGCGCGATACTTATTTATTAGGGGGAGCCTTAGGGGTTGATTTTAATGATTATGTTGGATTACGTGGTTTTTACTATCGATCGACAGAAGACGACAAGCTTTCATTCGACTTTGATAAAATGGCTATGTATGGAGCTGACTTTATAGCAAAACTAAATGTTGCCAGTGGTATAGTACCTTATCTAACAGTTGGTGGTGGATATATGAATGTTTATGGTAACTATGTTGGGGAAGATGTATTCTTGGCAACTAATTCAGGCTACTTTGCAAAAGCTGGTTTGGGTTTATCTATTCCTATTAGTGATTACTTTGAACTTTTTGGTGCTGCTAACTTATTATATACAACAGACAAAGACCTAGAAGATTTAGGGTCGACCGAGGATTTGAAAAAACATACAATGTTCAATGCTGGATTGAAATTTAATATAGGTAAAAGAGCTCAAGCAAATAGAGCTTTAGATTCGTATATTGACCAAAGAGTGAGCGACAAGGCAATGATGTATGAACAACGTATAGCAGAGTTGAAAAAAGAACTGGCCATTGCTTACGAATCTAATGATGCTGAGAAAGCTGCGCAAATAATGAATGAAAAACAGCGTTTAGAAACAGAATTAGTTGCAGCAATTGATGAGGCAAAGACTACACCTGCTACTCCATTAGTTCCTTCAACATATGCTGCTGCAGATGATACTACAATTGCACCATCAACTACTACAAGAGCAGAAGGTCAAACTATGATTAGATTAACTCCTCAAGAGTTAGAATCGCTGGTAGATAAAGTAGTACAAGGTGTGGGTGCTCCGGTTTTGAAAAAAGAAACACCAGAAGAACGTTTAGATAGATTAGAAAGACTTATAATGAGTGGAGGCGCAGCGAGAGTTGGACAACAGCCTGTTGCTACTTATAGTCAGCAACCAGAAGCTGTTGCGTTAAAATCTCAAGAAGAGTTTGTATCAAAAAGAATTGATGACAGCAATAGAGAATTGATGGATGAGATGAGGCGTATAAGCAATAGAATTGAAGAGAGCTCAAGAAGAGTAGATGAAAGGATTGAAGAAAATGCAAGAAGAATAGATAATG
>CAZIUT010000176.1:0-4016 GCA_964542545.1 uncultured Dysgonomonadaceae bacterium
AAGCTCCTGCTTCACACAATGTATTCTTGCATGGAGTAGGAGCTCCATGCCACCCAGAGAAGTGCAATTTTTTAAGATAACTAGGCTCTTTATACTTTGCCATCATTTCTAGAAATTACTCCGTGTACTTTGCAGTTAATAATACGGTCTGCAAGCATCAGCGTAAACCATAACAGCAATAAATATTCACTCTTCATTCTTAATTCAATTGGATATTCTTCATCTTTGCTGTGAAATATAATTAAAAAGACTATTTTTGTATGTGTGTGTGCTGGGTAGGTAAGTGGAAACACAGCTTATATCCGATATTGATATCGGGTATCTTCTTCAAAGCATATCATTAACTGAATTGCTTGTAGCGTTGCATTGGTTACAAAGACAGATAAATAAATTAATTACAGTAAAATAGAAAGTCTAGCGGCCAAAAGTCAAAGGCTAACACCTAACAGCCAATAAAAACAAAATCACCATAAATCGAAACATCTGGATACTTCACTACGTTCACATAACAAGGGTATTTAACGAAATCACAAAATCACAAAATAATAAAACTATGAAACTAAAAAAAAACCTTACCATCCGCAAGATAGGCGACGAGTATATGATAGTATCCGATAGCGGATCGGGATTGGATTATACCCGTGTAATAAGTCTCAATAAATCGGCAGCCTACTTGGTGCAAGAAGCTCAGAACAAAGAGTTTACCCAAGAAGAGTGGGTGGAGATGCTGATGGATAAATACGATGTGGACAAAGAGAGGGCTGAAGCAGATGTGGAAGCATTGATTGAAAAATTGGAAAAAGAAGGACTGTTTGATGAGTAATGCAACGACACGTCCTCTGTTTCTGAATCTTTTGAGTGCTGCTATTTGGGGCAAACCGGCTGATGCTGCCTTGTTTGAAGGCTTAGATGCTAAAGATTGGGATGATATTGTGGATATGGCCAGGCGTCAGAGTGTGAGTGCTTTGATAGCCGATAAAGCATTGTCGCTACCCAAAGAGAGTTTGCCACCACGTAAACTGAACCTTCAGTTTATGGTGATGATAGAACAGACCGAAGCACTGAATAGGAAAATGATATGTGTGTTGAAGGATTTGTCGGAAGCATACCAGGCAGCCAATTTTCCTTTCTGTTTGCTAAAAGGGTTGAGCAATGGTGTGAACTATCCCTTGCCCCTACTTAGAAATTCAGGTGACTTGGATATGTATCTTTATGAAGAGGGCGATTACGAAAAGTCGAGAGAATGGTTTGCAACGCAGGGATTAGAGATTACTGAGGGGCATGATATGCATTATGCTTTTACCAAAGATGGTGTGTATGTTGAAAATCATAGGCGCATTACCTATTTTGACCACAAAAAATACGACCTGCTTTTGAAAGCATGGGAAGAAGAGTTGAAGGAGAAAAAGAATTTCGCATCGGTGCAAATTGATGGCTTAACTGTGCAGCAACTGCCATTGGAGATGAATGCTTTCTTTATTTTTCAACATATGTTTCGCCATTTTGTGCATCTGGGAGTGGGCTTTCGTCAATATTGCGATTGGTTGCTTTTTCTTGCAAAACATAAAGATGAGATTGATACAGCTTCGTTTACAGAATTGGCCAAGTTGTATGCTCTGCTCTATCCAATGCAGGTGTTTGCGCGTGCTGCGGTGAAATATCTGGGTGCACCGGAAACTATCTTTCCGTTTGAGGTGATAGCGGATAGCGAACATGCCGACTGGGTGATTGAAGATATATTACACAGTGGCAATTTTGGGTTTCACAGACCAGGAAAGCAGCGACCAAAAGAGAAATTGCAAGGCATGTGGTTCTCCTTCAAGACAACCATTGGCAGGTCGAAGAAGTTTGGAGTAATATCTCCTGAACACAGCAAAATACTACCTGTTGTGAAATTAATGAATCGTTTGAAAATAGGGTTTAAATGAAATCGTCTCTCCAGTTCTTGAAATACACATCGAAGGGCTTTCGCGGTAGAATTGCCGCGATTATACTGATTGGATTGGCAGAAGTTGCCTTTTCATTGGCTTTTGTGTGGTTTTCAAAAGTTATTATTGATATTGCCACTGGCCAGCGTGAGGGCGAATTGCTTTACTATGCCATTCTTTTGGTTGTGTTGGTAGTTCTCCAAATTCTTTTCAGATTGCTAGATATACGTTTGCGCCGAATGACTGAAGTGCTCTTAGGCAACGCTATTCGGTACAGTGTATTCTCGCTTTTGCTTTACACGCGTTGGCAAGATTTAAGGATGATGCACAGTGGCGATATGATTACACGCATTATAAAAGACACCGACGATGTAATTAATGTAATGGTTACTGCACTTCCTTTGTCCATTGTGGCCACTACACAATTTGCGGGAGCGTTGGTTATCTTATATATCTTAGACCCCATGTTGGCATTAATTTTGGGTGTGGGCATGCCGTTGCTTGCAGTTCTTAGTAGGCTCTATTATTTGTATATGCGAAAATATACGAAGGAGGTAAAGGAGAGCGAAAGCATGATTACCGCTATGGTGGGAGAGAGTTTGGTGAATCAGATTGTGATTCGCACTTTTGAGCGACAAGAGGATGAATTGGACCGATTGGATAAGCTGCAAACTGACTTGCACCGCAGTGTTCACAAGCGAACAAATGTATCTATTATTGCCAATTTGATGATGGGCATAACTTTTAATGGTGGATATATTACTGCCTTTTTATGGAGCACGTATGGTTTAGCGCGTAAAACAGTTACATTTGGTATGGTTACAGCCTATTTGCAGTTGGTAAATAGAATACAACGTCCGCTCTTCGATTTAATGCGGTTGTTACCCTCCATCGTATCGGCCAAAACTGCTGTAGAACGATTGATATATCTTACTGGTTTTAAACTAGAAGAGACTGATAATAAAATACTGCTGCAAGGTGATGTAACGCTTACAATTGACAACTTATCGTTTGCCTATTCAGATGAAGCAAAGCCTGTATTATCTAATTTCTCGATGGTGGTTAAGCCCGGAACAATGGTAGCAGTAATGGGTGAGACAGGTGTTGGCAAGACTACTTTGTTGCGACTGTTATTGGCTCTTGTGAAGCCTGATACGGGAAGTATTGTTATAAAAAATGATGCACAATCGGTTGTGGTGTCCGAAAGTACCCGCTCCAACTTTGTTTATGTGCCACAAGGCGGTTCTTTGTTTAGTGGCACTATTCGTGAGAATCTGTTGTTGGGTAATGCAGCAGCAGATGATGACGAACTTTCTAGGGTGTTGCATATTGCTTCGGCTCAGTTTGTGTTTGATCTGCCCAATGGATTGGATACAATATTGGGTGAAAACGGATCAGGCTTGTCTGAAGGGCAAGCCCAGCGTATTGCTATTGCTCGTTCGCTTTTGCGTCCAGGCAAGATTCTACTTTTGGACGAGGCAACTTCTGCACTAGATAATGAAACAGAACATGCTTTTTTGAAAAACTTGAAAAGAGAAATTGGTAATCGGACAGTTCTCTTTATTACACATCATGCCGAAATAGCACAGTTTTGTGACTATCAATATAGCCTGGCGCCTGCTGCTCATATTTCTTCGAATAACCATTCGGGAAAATAGTTATCAGCGATTACTTATTTTTTACTTGTTAATGCTAATCTGTTTATTTCACAAATTGCTCACCCATTGGTAATACTGTTTTGTCTACCATCATCTATGCTAGTGCTAGAAAAGTGGACTATACGGGTTAAACGAGTCTTCTCATTCTATATGCGTGAATAAAGTACATCTTACTGTCAAGAAATATTGGTGTGCCCAATCTGACATTGTGAGTTTACTGAGTCAGTTTTCTCATTTTTGAAAAAAAACAGCGAAAACAGCGAAGTATGACAGTTTGATAGATTAAAGGGTTCTTTATTTACGAAATGAAAATAAACGAAGTGTTAGGGGCTTTTTAAGTTACATAAATGAAGTTTTCCTACGTGTAGGATTGGAGTTCGCTAGTAGCGGAATGCTTTCCTACGGGTAGAATTGGATTTCGCTAGTGGCG
>CAZIUT010000177.1:0-4012 GCA_964542545.1 uncultured Dysgonomonadaceae bacterium
TAAAGCGGGAGAATTGGGTCTTACTGCTGAGGAATATGCTTTCTACAGTGTGTTGAAAGAAAACGAGTCAACCAGTTTTTTAGACGATCACAAAATGAAAGAGCTGATTCATACCATAGTTGATGTGATAAGAAAAAATGCTACTGTAGATTGGAATAGAAGAGATGATGTGAGAGCAAAGCTGAGACTTACTGTAAGAAAGATATTGATGCGATATGGCTATCCACCTGATGTAGCACGGATGGAAGCGGATAGGGTGTTGCAGCAAAGTGAGTCGTTGGCGGGGGTGTTTGCTTCTGAAGAGTAAAGGAATAAAGGGAGGGTCTTCGCTTAAACTTATATGTTATCTTCTCTGAAAGCTGACCTCTCTCTTGTTTGGTTGTATTTCGCACCTCTAAAGCACCAATTATATCATCTTATTAAACTATATTTGTGCAAACAGATAAACAACAATCTTAATTGACTTTTATGTACAACAACACAAAAATATTTTTTTTGGTTTTTTCTCTCATCCTTATGGCAGGATGCACCTTACATTCTGAAAACAAATCGGACACAAAAAAGAACACTACAGACTCACTTGCCACTTCGATTGTGGAGGAGAAGGGTGTGGAAGAAAGTGCTTCTGTAGCAAAATCAACTTTTGTTGACGAGATGGAGTATGACGAGATGATGATGCATATGGTAAATGGAGATACTACAGGATTGTGGCCCGTTGCCAATGATAAGTATCCATTGGAGGGTGCTATATTGCCATTTAAGCGGATTGTGTGTTACTACGGTAACTTGTATTCTAAAAATATGGGGGCTTTGGGCGAATATCCCCCCAAAGAGATGTGGAGGATGCTGAAAGAGGAGGTGGCAGCATGGCAAGCAGCCGACCCCGACACGCCAGTGATTCCGGCCATACACTACATTGCCGCCACAGCTCAAATAGGATCTATGAAAGACAACACTTACAGAATGCGAATGCCTGAGCATCAGATTGACTCGGCACTGGCCATTGCAAAAATGGAAGATGCGTTGTTGTTTTTGGATGTTCAGGTGGGTCATAGCTCAGTATTGAAAGAAGCGCAAGCTTTAGAGAAGTACCTGAAGATGCCACATGTACATTTTGGTATAGACCCAGAGTTTTCGATGAAGGAGGGACATGTGCCTGGAAAGAAAATTGGCACTTTTGATGCGGAGGATATTAACACAGTAACAAACTATTTGGCGCAATTGGTGCGCGACAACAATTTGCCTCCTAAAATTCTTGTTGTACACAGGTTTACGCAAGGTATGGTGACTAACTATAAGAATATAAAGCTACACCCCGAAGTGCAAATTGTGATGGATATGGATGGTTGGGGTGCACCTCAACTAAAATATAGTACTTACGCACGATATATTAGAAAAGAGCCTGTACAGTTTACTGGTTTTAAAATATTTTACAAAAATGATATAAAGCCTTCACCTCATAGATTGCTGACACCCGAAGAGGTGATGAAGCTGAAACCAAGGCCTATTTATATTCAATATCAGTGATGGATTACAGAAAAATATTTGAAGACATACATGCTGAGCTTTCAAAAGTGGAAGAACAGGGAAGTGTAGCCAATTATATTCCTGAATTATCGAAGGTTGACCCTAATAAATTTGGTGTACAGCTCACCACAGTAGAAGGCAACAATTTTGTATTTGGCGATTGGGACGAACGATTTTCTATACAGAGTATTGCAAAAGTATTTACATATGTATTGGCCTATTCGCGCATAAAAAGCGACTTGTGGGAACGTGTAGGTGTGGAACCTAGCGGAACAGCATTCAACTCATTGGTGCAGTTGGAGAGCGACAAAGGAATACCTCGCAATCCGTTTATTAATGCTGGGGCAATTGTAATTTGCGATATATTGGTGAGCGAATTAGAGTCGCCCAAAGAAGATGTGCTGGCATTTATTCGTGAACTATCGGGTATTGAGACTATCAATTTTAATAGTCGTGTGGCGGAGTCTGAAAGGTCAACTGGTTTCATCAACATGGCTTTGGTAAACTTTATGAAATCGTTTGGCAATATCCACAACGATATCAACGAAGTGATGGATCTCTACTTCAACATCTGTTCCATTGAAATGAGTTGCATGGAGTTATCCAAAAGTTTTCTGTTTTTGGCAAACAATGGTGTTGTGCCCTACTCAGGCAGACGTATCTTGTCGCCCAGTCGCACAAAACGTGCCAATGCATTGATGCAGTCGTGCGGGTTTTATGATGAGTCGGGGCAGTTTACCTTTAAAGTGGGTTTGCCTGGCAAAAGCGGCATAGGCGGAGGAATTGTGGCCATACATCCACTGCGTTATTGTATCACCGTGTGGAGTCCGCCCCTCAACCCCAAAGGGAACTCTTACAAAGGGATGCTCTTCTTAGAGGAATTTACAACACGCACTGAACTATCTATATTTTAAGGCGTTTATTGTGCATTATTCATCACAATTGTATTAACATATGTGTCAGCAGCTAATAAACAAATAATTACAGACTTATTATATTTAAATGCAAAGACCCAGTTTTGAGTAATGTTCGCTTTTATAACTGCACTGAGCCTGTGGAGGTGTGATTCTTGAGCGTAGTCGAAAGGCAGGTCCTTGAGCGTAGTCGAAAGGAGCATCTACGCAAAGCTAAAAACGTGAATAATACGGGTTATCCTTGTGAGAACATTTGCAACAAAACGTTCTGTTTTGATTTAAATGTAAAAAACACTACTTTTGTCTTCAATTTTTTATATAGCATGAAATTAAATTTAAAAAATAGAACCGCTCAGCTCATTGCAATTATTGTTGTGATGGCACTTGCTCTTGGTATTACGGCATATTTTGTTTTTACTAAAGACAAACAAATTACAGAAATGCAAGAACAGTTTACTATAGACAAACAAGAGCTGGAAGACGAGTACGAAAGCATCTCGATGCAGTATGAGGGCTTTAAGTTTAGTGTAGAGAACGACTCTTTGCTCTATAAACTTGAAAATGAGCAGGCCAAAGTACAACGATTGATGGATGAGCTGAAGGTGACCAAAGCTACAGACCAGGCAGAAATACGCCGATTGAAAGATGAATTGGGCACATTGCGCAAGATATTGAAATCGTATATACAACAAATAGACTCGCTAAACAGACTAAACGAGGAGCTGAAAGCTGAGAATGTGCAAATAAGCAACAAAATGAAAGAGACAACACGTACGCTGAACGTGGTGTCGCAAGAGAAAAAACAGCTGACCGAAAAAGTTTCTCTGGCTGCCAAATTGGTTGCAACTAATGTGTCGATAAAAGCCGTTGATGGTAGAGGGCGTACACAAAAAAGATTGCGCAGAAGTGAGCAGTTTCTTATTTCATTTACCATATCACGCAATATTACTGCCGAACCAGGCGAACGTAGTATTTATGCACGCATCATGCAACCCGATGGAAGTGTGTTGACTAAGAATCCTAACAATCTATTCCCCTTCGAAAATAAGGATATTGCTTTCTCTAGCATGCGCATTATTGAGTATGGTGGCGAGGAAACAGGTGTGGCGCTCTATTATGATATTGATGAGTTTTTGATGCCAGGAACTTATAAGGTGGATATTTTTGCGGATGGGGGGCATATTGGGACAAGTACTTTGCAAATGGAAGACTAAATGCTTTTGACCACAGATAACTCAGATAAACACAGAAAGAAAATTACACAGAAAAGTAACTTGTATTAGAATATGTTATAAAGAAGTCGGGCCTGGCTTGCTTGAATCTACCTATGAGATATGCCTACAGCACGAGTTGAATAAGGCTAATTTAAAAGCTGTAAGTCAATTCCCACTGCCAATTGTTTATGATACAATAAAATTGGATGCTGGATACAGAGTAGATTTACTTGTTGAAGACACCATTATTTTAAAACTAAAAGCAGTAGATGAAATAACCCCAGTACACAAAGCACAATTGATGACTTATTTAAAGCTCTCAAAATTAAAACTAGGATTACTCTTAAACTTTAATGT